>CAJJAX010000006.1 GCA_905182155.1 uncultured Pseudomonadales bacterium | reverse complement strand
ACGACACGACGATGTTATCGCTGCTTTGGCCTGGGTCTGGCACGACAACGTGCAGCAAGCTGCCGGGCTGGAGTTTGCGTTGCCTTTTAGTATTTTGGCGGCTGTCCTCGCTGTGTTGATGGTGAGCAATATTCGGTATTACAGTCCGAAAGAGTTTGATTTCGGTGGCAGAGTGCCGTTCTTGTTTATGGTGACAATCGTATTTTTGTTCGTTGTTGTTGCGGTTTACCCACCTGGCATGCTGCTGATTATCGGAGTGGCCTACGCGGCATCAGGGCCAATTGGCAGTTTGCTGCGTAGACGTAAAAGATATCCAGAAGCAGACTAGTTTCGGCAGGGCGTTTCGAGTCTTGGCGCTGAATCATAAGGAGGAAGGCCATGAAAGCGCTGATTACCAATAAGCTAACCGAGCATAGCGTCACCCCGGAAGCGGTTTACCTGAATCGGCGGCAGTGGCTGAAAGCGTCCGCAGTTGGCGCGGCCGGTCTCCTCGCGCCGAGCATGAAGGCAGTAGAGGTGGCGCCTGGCGATGATCCTGCGCCGCCTTGGCTACAATCGCAAAACAAGCAAGCATCCCCAAGTTCGTTCTCGAGTACTGAAAAGCTGACCCCCTATGAATACGTGACGGGGTACAACAACTTTTATGAGTTTGGAACGGGTAAGGACGATCCTGAGAAGTATGGCCAGGATTTTAATCCCCATCCTTGGCAAGTGACTGTGAGCGGCTTGGCCGAGGGTACTGGCACCTTCGATTTAGAAGACCTTTTGAAAGGTTTGGCTGTTGAGGAGCGCATCTACCGTCTGCGCTGTGTCGAGGCTTGGTCGATGGTGATCCCGTGGCTGGGCGTCCCCATGGCAGCGCTGCTGAAGCGGTTCAAGCCCCTCAGTGGGGCTCAGTACGTGACGTTTGAGTCGGTCTATCGACCGGAAGAGATGCCAGGTCAGCGATCCTTTTTTGGGGCCATTGATTACCCCTACATTGAAGGGTTGCGGATGGACGAGGCAATGCATCCGTTGACGCTCATGGCAACCGGGGTCTATGGCCGGTCATTGCCCAATCAGAACGGCGCGCCGCTCCGACTGGTTGTGCCCTGGAAGTACGGGTTCAAAAGTATCAAGTCGATTCGAAAGATCACGTTTACCGATCGAGCACCACAAACCACCTGGCAGAAGTCGAATGCCCGTGAATATGGGTTTTATGCCAATGTGAACCCCGCTGTTGATCATCCTCGCTGGAGTCAAGCTGAGGAGCGTCGATTGCCGAGTACACTGTTTGCCTCGAATCGAGTGCCCACCTTGCCATTCAATGGCTATGCAGACGCTGTGGGGAGCCTTTACCGGGGCATGGATCTGACGAAATACTATTAATTGGCCGGTGTTTCTTCCAGCTCACAACGGACTTTCTTAATGGATAAGTTGCTGCTAAGCCGTTGGTTTTGGTGGGTATTGCTGCTGCCCTTAGCGCTCGCACTGGTCCGCGTCGTGGATACCGTGTTTTATGACCCAAGCGCGCTTGGACCGGACCCTGCCCAAGCGCTGGTTGATCTTTTTGGCACCATTGCCCTATGGTTTCTGTGCTTTGTCCTTCTGGTGACGCCGCTCCAGGCGCTAATCAAAGCCCGTTGGCTGTTACGGCAACGCCGAGCCCTGGGCGTCGCGTGTTTTTGCTATGCCCTGCTGCACTGGCTGTCGTACGCAGGGTTGCTACTAGAATGGCAGTGGCAGAATTTAGGACAAGACCTTCTAAAGCGGCCTTATATTATTGTTGGGTTCAGTGCTGGGTTGATGTTGTTATTGCTGGCGGTGACGTCCAATAACGGCAGCGTGCGGGCCCTGGGTCGTCGTTGGCGCGTGCTGCACCGATTGGTTTACCCGGCTGCGCTGCTGGTCCTGATTCACATGTTTTGGGTTGCACGGAGCGATTACACCGAGGTGGTGATGTATACGGTTTTTGTGTTGCTGCTGCTCTTACAGCGCTGGCGTAACCGCGCGACGTCTTAGTGGGTCGGTGCAGCGGTTGGCGCTATGGGTGTTGTTGGGCTCAAAACCTGCTTGAGCGCTGTCTCTATAGGCGCGGAGGGGTCCGGCGCGCAGGACGTTAGACGCGAATCACAGCGCATTGTTGAATAACCCTTGCAAAGCTTTGGGGATGTCTAGTAAGCTGCGCGTCCGTTGTTTGGAACCACCTTTTTCAGTCAAAAGTAACACGCCGCAAGGCCTGCGAAATTAAATTAGAAAAGGTGTTGTAAAGGAAGCAATGGTACGTATAATACGCGTCCTGACCAAGCGGTCAGGCTCGCAAGAGTAGGGTTGTCAGCTAAGGGGCTGAAACCATTCGAGACAAATTTTACGATCGTTTTAGGCCTTCTAATTAAGTCGGCACGGAATCCTTCGCTGAAAAGTCCGGAAAAGTTTTTTAAAAATTAGGAAACAAACAATAGGTGTGGGTACTTGTTAGTTGAGTGCGAAAGTTATCAGCAACAGGTTACTGCATCTTATTAAGTATACTTACTAAATACGGTAATTGTGCGTTGCTGAGCCAGAAGGCTTCGAAAGAAGCACTCTGTCAAAAGATTTGCGAACTTTATTCGCAACTGTGAACTGAGGGAGCCTCAAAAGGGTGAAACGAAGGGATCAGGAAAACTTCAATTAAAATTGAAGAGTTTGATCATGGCTCAGATTGAACGTTGGCGGCAGGCCTTAAACATGCAAGTCGAACGGTAACAGAACTAGCTTGCTAGTTGCTGACGAGTGGCGGACGGGTGAGTAACGCGTAGGAATCTACCCAGTAGCGGGGGATAGCCCGAGGAAACTCGGATTAATACCGCATACGCCCTAAGGGGGAAAGGGGGGGAACTCTTCGGAGACCTCTCACTATTGGAGGAGCCTGCGTTGGATTAGCTAGTTGGTAGGGTAAAGGCCTACCAAGGCGACGATCCATAGCTGGTCTGAGAGGACGATCAGCCACACTGGAACTGAGACACGGTCCAGACTCCTACGGGAGGCAGCAGTGGGGAATATTGCACAATGGGCGAAAGCCTGACGCAGCCATGCCGCGTGTGTGAAGAAGGCCTTAGGGTTGTAAAGCACTTTCAGTAGGGAGGAATCAACCAAATTAATACTTTGGTGAAATGACGTTACCTACAGAAGAAGATCCGGCTAACTCCGTGCCAGCAGCCGCGGTAATACGGAGGGATCAAACGTTAATCGGAATTACTGGGCGTAAAGCGCGCGTAGGTGGTTTGTTAAGTGGGATGTGAAAGCCCTGGGCTCAACCTGGGAACTGCATTCCAAACTGGAGAACTAGAGTACGATAGAGGGGGGTAGAATTCAGAGTGTAGCGGTGAAATGCGTAGATATTCTGAGGAATACCGGTGGCGAAGGCGGCCCCCTGGATTGATACTGACACTGAGGTGCGAAAGCGTGGGGAGCAAACAGGATTAGATACCCTGGTAGTCCACGCCGTAAACGATGTCTACTAGCCGTTGGGAGGCTTGACCTCTTAGTGGCGCAGCTAACGCGATAAGTAGACCGCCTGGGGAGTACGGTCGCAAGATTAAAACTCAAATGAATTGACGGGGGCCCGCACAAGCGGTGGAGCATGTGGTTTAATTCGATGCAACGCGAAAAACCTTACCAGGCCTTGACATCCTGAGAATTCGGTAGAGATACCTTAGTGCCTTCGGGAACTCAGTGACAGGTGTTGCATGGCTGTCGTCAGCTCGTGTCGTGAGATGTTGGGTTAAGTCCCGTAACGAGCGCAACCCTTATCCTTATTTGCCAGCACGTAATGGTGGGAACTCTAAGGAGACTGCCGGTGACAAACCGGAGGAAGGAGAGGATGACGTCAAGTCATCATGGCCCTTACGGCCTGGGCTACACACGTGCTACAATGGACAGTACAGAGGGCCGCAATACCGCGAGGTGTAGCTAATCTCAGAAACCTTTTCGTAGTCCGGATTGGAGTCTGCAACTCGACTCCATGAAGTCGGAATCGCTAGTAATCGCGAATCAGCATGTCGCGGTGAATACGTTCCCGGGCCTTGTACACACCGCCCGTCACACCATGGGAGTGGGTTGCACCAGAAGTGGCTAGTCTAACCTTATGGAGGACGGTCACCACGGTGTGGTTCATGACTGGGGTGAAGTCGTAACAAGGTAGCCCTACCGGAAGGTGGGGCTGGATCACCTCCTTAAGAAATGTACGAGTGTTCACACAAGTTGTTTGATAATATTAAAGAACAGAGAAAGAAGACCAATAACCCAAATTCAGTTTAACTGATATTAAGGGTCTGTAGCTCAGTTGGTTAGAGCGCACCCCTGATAAGGGTGAGGTCGGTGGTTCAAATCCACCCAGACCCACCAACTCAAATGAGTTGGTCTAAACTCGAAAAGAAGTCTGTAAAGACATCCGCAAATTAGATTTTGTTTTTGAGTTTAACTGGTGTACCTCAAACGCACATCCGTTAGACGCTAGATAGAACAGAGTCACATTTGTAGAAATTATATATGTACGAATATTTCAAGCGTATTTATCCGGTGCATATAACTTACGTTTAGGGTGCAAGCCTTAAGCAGCACAACGATTAGTGTGTTCAAGTTATATGATCAAGTGAATAAGCGCATATGGTGGATGCCTAGGCAGTTGGAGGCGATGAAGGACGTTGTAGTCTGCGAAAAGCTCGGGGGAGCTGACAAACAAGTGTTATATCCCGAGATGTCCGAATGGGGAAACCCGACCCTTAGGGGTCATCCTCACCTGAATACATAGGGTGTAGAAGCGAACCTGGGGAACTGAAACATCTAAGTACCCGGAGGAAAAGAAATCAACCGAGATTCCCTTAGTAGCGGCGAGCGAAAGGGGACCAGCCCTAAACCTTGATAGCAGTTGGGTTAGTGGAACGGTCTGGAAAGTCCGGCGATAGAGGGTGATAGCCCCGTACACGAAAACCTGATTGTGGTACTAAGCTTGCGACAAGTAGGTCGGGACACGAGTTATCTTGACTGAACATGGGGGGACCATCCTCCAAGGCTAAATACTACTGACTGACCGATAGTGAACCAGTACCGTGAGGGAAAGGCGAAAAGAACCCCGGAGAGGGGAGTGAAATAGATCCTGAAACCGTATGCGTACAAGCAGTAGGAGCAGACTTGTTCTGTGACTGCGTACCTTTTGTATAATGGGTCAGCGACTTATTTTCAGTGGCAAGGTTAACCGTTTAGGGGAGCCGTAGGGAAACCGAGTCTTAATAGGGCGTTTTAGTCGCTGGGAATAGACCCGAAACCGGGCGATCTATCCATGGCCAGGGTGAAGGTTGAGTAACATCAACTGGAGGCCCGAACCCACTAATGTTGAAAAATTAGGGGATGAGCTGTGGATCGGAGTGAAAGGCTAATCAAGCCTGGAGATAGCTGGTTCTCCGCGAAATCTATTTAGGTAGAGCGTCATGTATCACCATTGGGGGTAGAGCACTGTTTCGGCTAGGGGGTCATCCCGACTTACCAACCCGATGCAAACTCCGAATACCAATGAGTGCAATCATGGCAGACACACGGCGGGTGCTAACGTCCGTCGTGAAGAGGGAAACAACCCAGACCGCCAGCTAAGGTCCCTAAATCACAGTTAAGTGGGAAACGAAGTGGGAAGGCACAGACAGCTAGGAGGTTGGCTTAGAAGCAGCCATCCTTTAAAGAAAGCGTAATAGCTCACTAGTCGAGTCGGCCTGCGCGGAAGATTTAACGGGGCTAAACTGTGTACCGAAGCTGCGGGGCGCGTATTTATACGCGCGGTAGCGGAGCGTTCTGTAAGCCTGTGAAGGTGTGCTGTAAGGCATGCTGGAGGTATCAGAAGTGCGAATGCTGACATGAGTAACGATAAGGGGGGTGAAAAACCCCCCCGCCGGAAGACCAAGGTTTCCTGCGCAACGTTAATCGGCGCAGGGTAAGTCGGCCCCTAAGGCGAGGCGAAAGCGTAGTCGATGGGAAGCAGGTTAATATTCCTGCACCACTCAATATTGCGAAGGAGGGACGGAGAAGGCTAGTCCAGCACGGCGTTGGTTGTCCGTGTTTAAGCGTGTAGGCTGGGAGTTTAGGTAAATCCGGACTCCCTTAAGGCTGAGGCGTGATGACGAGGTCCATTAGGACTGAAGTGGTTGATGCCATGCTTCCAGGAAAAGCTTCTAAGCTATCAGATAATTACGAACCGTACCCCAAACCGACACAGGTGGTCAGGTAGAGAATACCAAGGCGCTTGAGAGAACTCGGGTGAAGGAACTAGGCAAAATGGCACCGTAACTTCGGGAGAAGGTGCGCCGCTTTTGGTGATGGGACTTGCTCCCTAAGCTGAGGCCGGTCGAAGATACCAGGTGGCTGCGACTGTTTACTAAAAACACAGCACTCTGCAAACACGTAAGAGGACGTATAGGGTGTGACGCCTGCCCGGTGCCGGAAGGTTAATTGATGGGGTTAGCTTCGGCGAAGCTCATGATCGAAGCCCCGGTAAACGGCGGCCGTAACTATAACGGTCCTAAGGTAGCGAAATTCCTTGTCGGGTAAGTTCCGACCTGCACGAATGGCGTAACGATGGCCACACTGTCTCCACCCGAGACTCAGTGAAATTGAATTTGCGGTTAAGATGCCGTATACCCGCGGCTAGACGGAAAGACCCCGTGCACCTTTACTACAGCTTTGCACTGGACTTTGATCTTATCTGTGTAGGATAGGTGGGAGACTTTGAAGCGTTGTCGCTAGTCATCGTGGAGTCGACCTTGAAATACCACCCTGATGATATTGAGGTTCTAACTTAGGTCCGTTATCCGGATTGAGGACAGTGTATGGTGGGTAGTTTGACTGGGGCGGTCTCCTCCCAAAGAGTAACGGAGGAGCGCGAAGGTACCCTCAGCATGGTCGGAAATCATGCGGTATAGTGCAATGGCATAAGTGTGCTTGACTGCGAGACAGACACGTCGAGCAGGTACGAAAGTAGGTCATAGTGATCCGGTGGTTCTGTATGGAAGGGCCATCGCTCAACGGATAAAAGGTACGCCGGGGATAACAGGCTGATACCGCCCAAGAGTTCACATCGACGGCGGTGTTTGGCACCTCGATGTCGGCTCATCACATCCTGGGGCTGAAGCCAGTCCCAAGGGTATGGCTGTTCGCCATTTAAAGTGGTACGCGAGCTGGGTTTAGAACGTCGTGAGACAGTTCGGTCCCTATCTGCCGTGGGCGTTTGAGATTTGAGAGGAGCTGCTCCTAGTACGAGAGGACCGGAGTGGACGAACCTCTGGTGTTCCGGTTGTCATGCCAATGGCATTGCCGGGTAGCTACGTTCGGACAGGATAACCGCTGAAAGCATCTAAGCGGGAAGCCCCCCTCAAGATTAGATTCTCCCAGAGCTTTAAGCTCCTGAAGGGCCGTCGAAGACTACGACGTTGATAGGCTGGGTGTGTAAGCGCTGCGAGGCGTTGAGCTAACCAGTACTAATTGCTCGTGAGGCTTGATCATATAACTTGAGTGAATTTGAGGTACGGCCGGTTAGGCGACTAAGAAAGCTTATAGTAATTCATAGGATATGCCTTTGAATGTGCCTACAGGTCGGAAGACCCTAGGATAGGACTGTCAATTGATCACTTGTTTACTTTTTTAAAGAGCTAAGCTTAGGCTGGGTCCGCCCAGTTTAGGCGTGGTGAACGAATTGCCTGTTTGGGCACACAGTTTGCCTGACGACCATAGCGAGTTGGTACCACCTGATCCCATCTCGAACTCAGAAGTGAAACGACTTTAGCGCCGATGGTAGTGTGGGGGTTCCCATGTGAGAGTAGGTCATCGTCAGGCATTTATTCAAAACCCTCGATGGGAAGCCGTCGGGGGTTTTTTTATGCCCGAGCGTTTTGTTTAGCCATGAGATCGTTAGGGCCTAAAATGGCTTTATCTCAGTAGGCCTTGCTTGCAAATATAGAACGCAATTAGCGTTTGATTTGAATTGCGTTTATGTCGTACTCTAAGCCAGTGGGGAAAGAATGCTCGGAGTTCCGCTACAGCGGTGCATAAAAACAATTAGCTGGCTTGCTCAACAAGGAAGGTCTCGTTAGCGTGACGCCACGCAGGGAGTTCTAGATAAAAATAAGTAGGGAGATGTGAATGCAATTTTTAGCTGAAGGTGATTTGGTTGGTGTCTCGTTTTGGATCGTGTCGGTTGCGATGATCGCATCGACCGTGTTTTTCTTATACGAGGGCCTACGGGTTAAGAGTGAATGGCGGCTGTCAATGTTGGTTGCCGGTCTTGTTACGTTAGTGGCAGCAGTGCACTACGACTACATGCGAGATTATTGGGTATTAGAACAAAGCACGCCGATCGTTTATCGATATATTGACTGGCTCATTACCGTACCGCTTCTGATGATCGAGTTCTTTATTATCTTGAAAGCAGTTGGTGCTAACGTCGGCAATGGTTCCTTCCTACGTTTGTTAGTGGGCACCTTGGTCATGCTGATCTTTGGTTATCTTGGTGAAGCGGGTGTGATGAACTCAACCATTGCGTTCTGGATTGGTATGGTTGGTTGGGCTGTTATCATCTATGAGATCTTTGCCGGTGAAGCGTCAAAGGCTGCTGCGGCAACTGAAAGCGTAAAATCTGCTTTTGGCTACATGCGGTTGATCGTACTGGTAGGTTGGGCGATCTATCCAGTCGGGTATGTTTTGGGTTACATGATGGGCGGCGTTGATGAAGGCTCCCTCAACATGGTTTATAACCTTGCAGACTTTGTGAACAAGATTCTCTTTGGGCTGATTATCTGGAATCTTGCGTACAACGATTCCGCGAAACCCAGTCACTAAAGGGTAATTGAGGAAAGCCCCGCTTCGGCGGGGTTTTTTTTGTCTGCTTTTAGCTGAAAACCGCCAAGCCATCGCCGCCGTAAGGCAACGCTCTGGGCTGCGTATCAAATGAGTTTTAGTGCCGGAACACTCACCTGGTATTCGTCTATGGCGTTTACTGGGGAGTATTTCACGAGTGCCTTTTGGACGACCGTGGGATGAAGTGCCGGATCGATTGCGCACGGACACTCGGTTGACGTTCCTGAGTTCCGATGAGACCTGGTCGGCGGCTTTCTTTGTTGACAATCTGTTTGACGAAACCTATATCCGCTGGGCTGACATGGAGCCAAGGCGGACGGGTTATGGGATGAATTATCCGCACAGAGCCGTCGCGCTTGAGCCCTTTTTTATAGTTAGGGGGTTACGCCCGCGGCCTGTCGTGGTGGCCCTTGGCGAACATAACCGCCGTTGTTAAACCGAACCTCATAATCCCCATCATATCTTGCGTCCGGTAGATAATAATCGGTGCTGATGAGCTGGGCGCCGGAAGCAAATGCGGCGTCACGCCGAGTGGCATCATTGCCTCTTGCCTCGGCGGTGTCGGCATCGGCTCGGGTTCTCACGAGGTAGCCCTTCTTAACGCCCTGCTCAATCGCTTCTGCTTGCTGGATCGGGTCGTTCAAAATGAGAATCGCAGCGTCAGGATGTCCCAGGGGCGGTGTTTTAAAAAAAAGGATGGGGGCCGATGTCGCTGATAATTCGTTATAGGGGCTTAGCGTTTCTTCTGATTCATCCAGTACCAATAAGAATTTACCTCGAAGCTGCTCAATGCTTGGCCAGCCTTGGTTTTCGACCGCTGCCGCGAGCGTCGGCCATTGGCCTTTCAGTTCGGTCGGCCGGAAAATGCGCGTCAGCCCGAGATAATCAATCATTGTGCGTTGTAACGCTTGGAACGCGGTTTGGTCGAACGGTCGTGGCTCGGTGAAACCGGGCAGGTCAATGGCTTGTGCTTTTAAATTGAACGTAACGACAATCGGTATGTGGTTAGGATTGGCGGTTGAAAAGCGGGCCATTTCTGTCAAGCATTGGGCAAGGGTCAAACAATGAGATCGGAAATCGATGTCCTGGGCATGTAGGACTTTAAAGCCTGGCGCCTGAAGGGCCTGCCGGTGTTGTTCTGCGAAGGATTGATCTCGAAAAAGCCAGGCATCGCCCAAAGGGTCCTGATACAGGCCGCCTTTGGGGTCGTAGAAAACATCGAGTTCGAACAGTCTCAGACCCAGATCGAGTTGCGTCGTAAGCGGTGGATGTTGGTAGTCGAGCGCATCAGCCGCGCGGGCATCGAATCGGCGAAGCCATTTCATCAATTTTGGATGCAGGGCTTTTTTGTAGCTGTTGTGACTGCCGATATAGGTCAAGGCCGTTAATCGATGACCGCGGCCGTCATCATCAGCAGAAACAGGGATCAGCATCATGAGTAGCGCGAAACTGGACAATAGTGTGTTGCGTTTGATCCAATGGGGGTTCATGTGCTTTTGACTTGCTGGGGAGAGCAAAGGAGACGGGAAAGATCGTCTCTCCAGATCACCGCATTCATCATGCGCCATAAGCTCAGCACGCGGCTGTGGTTTCGGTTCATGGGTTTAAACTCAACGATGATTTAAGGCAGGGTATACGGTAAAAACCTTTCGCGATCAACAGGGTTAACAATTTTTCGGTTGCGCAAACGAGCGCGAAAACTCAATAATATAGTATAAAAGGGTTTACCAAGGAGACCCGAGCGTGAAGTATAGGGGCTAAGTTTGCTAAATTACCGCATCAAGGCTTATCGCTGGAAAGGATGGAAAAATGAGATCAAGAGGTGTTGAGAGCATGCAATTGCTAAGAGGTTTCGTTCTAACGCGAAAATTGATGCTGGCGCGGATGCTGCGGGTATCGTTTTTAATCATGACGGCCCTCTTAGTCTCTTGTGGTGGCGGTTCATCCGCCCCTGCTCGGCCTGTGGTGCCCATTGCGGCAGCGCCTGCAGCCGATAATTCGAGCGGCACGGATAGCACAGCGACCGATGCCGCAGCTTCGGGTTGGATCAACGGTGATTATGGGGCGGCTGTCGATTACGAAGCACAATGCCAGAGCCCCCGCTTAGGGAGCGAATTCTCGGATGCTCAGGGCGCGATTGTGGATGAGAACTTCTGGATCAGAGCTTATAGTTTTGATACGTATTTATGGTTTGATGAGATCGAAGATGTGGATCCGGGTTCGCTGGACAACACGGAAGACTACTTCGATATTATGAAGACCTTCGCGTTATCGCCGTCTGGTAATTCAAAGGACAAATTTCACTTTACGTACAATACTGAAGACTGGGAAAAACTATCTCAGTCTGGAATATCAGCCGGATATGGCGTTGAGTTTTTTAGAGTCCAATCGTCACCGCCCAGGCAGTGGCTTGTGGCCTACACCGAGCCGAATACGCCGGCAGGCGACGCCGGATTGCTGCGCGGCTGGGAAATTGCCTCGATTGATGGGGTTGATTTCAAGGAAGGTAGCGATACGGATGTCCTCAATGCGGCCTTGTTTCCAGAGTCGCTAGGGGAAGTGCATCAGTTTGTGTTTCGGGATGTTGCGAGCGGGGAAACCACCTCGACGGATCTGACCAGTCAGGAAATTACGTCGACACCGGTTCAGTCGGTCAAAGCGATCACGAGTGGGAACCGCAACGTCGGGTATCTGCTTTTCAATGACCATATCGCAACCGCGGAAGCCCAGTTGATCGAGGCGTTCGAAGGGTTTGAGTCGCAAGGTGTAACGGAATTAGTGCTCGATATGCGCTATAACGGCGGCGGCTATCTGGATATCGCAAGGATGCTGGCCTCGATGATCGCCGGCGAAGAAGCGGTTGGTAAAACCTTCAGTGAACTCAAGTTTAACACGAAGTACCCCACCCAAAATCCAATCACTGGGCGAACTTTGTCACCCTCTGAATTTACCAGTACGGCGCCTGGGTTTGTGGTTTCAAGCGAAACCGAACTGCCGTTGCTGAATCTCGACCGGGTCGTTGTGATCTCAGGCAGTGGTACGTGCTCGGCCAGCGAGGCCGTGATCAATGGCTTAAGAGGCGTTGGCGTTGAGGTCATCTTGGTTGGCGACACCACTTGCGGGAAGCCTTACGGCTTTTATGGGATTGATAATTGCGGCACGACGTATTTCACAATCCAGTTTAAAGGCGTCAATGCCACTGGTTTTGGCGACTATACGGATGGTTTTTCACCACCAGGCGCTGAGAATGTCGGGGTCGAAGTTGGTGGTTGCGTGGTTGAAGACGATCTCAGTCGTCCCTTAGGGGATCCTGATGAAGCGCGGTTGGCGACAGCCTTAGAATATTTGTCCAGTGGCTCGTGCGGTGAAAGTGCTTCGGGTCTGAATGCCAAACGCCGACATCCTTTACAAGCTGTTCGAGGCCAAGTGGTTAAGGCCGAGCCCCTGACAGGCAGTATTTTGCGCGGGATCGAATGATGGGTTGATGACAGCCTTTAGCCCTTCTCGATTGAGGCAGCCTTTAAGTCCTGTGGGGTGAACCGAGATTTCAGCGCTGCGGGGAAGGCCTTGGCCGAGTCTCAGAGGGGGGGGTGGCCATTAGTCTAGCCTTGACGTGAGGTGTTTAAGGTGTGATCGGCTTGGGTTGATCTTTGCGGCAGGGGCTGTTGGGCCGGGGTTTTAGGCTCTGGACTAGAGGTTCGGTCAGAATGCTTGCTTTAGAGGATGGACAATCTGCATCACACCTGCAGGGCGCTTCGCGCTCTGGCGCCAATAAACGGCTCGCACTCGCACAAAGAGCATTGTTTCGCCTCGGTTTATGGCAAACTCTTGCCTTTGATTAAGCGCCACTTTATTTTGGGTCTTTGGGTCTTTGGGGCTTCGAGCCATTAGATCGTTTAGTGTCTTTAAAACTCTGCGACTCTATTTTGGAATCGCTGAGGCTCTTTTTTGGGATCGCTGAGGCTCTTTTTGGGAAATCGCTGAGGCTCTTTCGGTTGCTTGGTTTGGGGGCAGGCGTCAGGTCCTTAGCTGAATTCAATGTAGCCTCTATTTTATTCATTAGGTTGAATGCTTTATGAACCATCTCGCGCTCGGTGATCCTGGCTGTTTTGACTGCCTTGAGACGGTTGCTAACAATCGACAGGCCATTGTGTGGATCATCTCAGCGACGCCAGTTTTTGATTCAGATCGTTTTCTGAGTGAAGCAGTGCTGCCCGCCTCGTACGTGATGCGCCCATGAATCGAGTCGCGCTCACCCTCGCTAGTTTTCTGGCGTACTTTGCTTTGTCAGGGATGCTTGCGCCGATCGGAATACTGGTTGCGCCAAGCGCCGTGGCATTGGGTGTCTCAGCCGGAGAAATGGTCAGAACCCTTGGTTTTTTTTCCTCGGGGACCTTGCTTGGGTCGATCGCAGCGGTGCTCTTGCTGCCCAATGTTAAGTTGAAGGCTTTGACCTTGAGCGTTTACGCCGCGGCTTGTTGCGCGCTGCTGTTACTTTTGTTTCTGCCCGCCAACTTGCACGTGATCGGCTCCTTGCTGGCCGTCCTCGGCTTCTGTTTGGGTATCGGGCTTGCTCAGGCGGCGCTGGTGATTTCTCGGATTTACAGCGATACCTACCGCGCATCGATGCTGGTTGCGACGGATGGTAGTTTCAGTCTGGCCGGCTTCGTTACGGCCTCAGCGGCCGTGTTTTTACTCTCGCAAGGGGCGCCATGGGAGAGTATCTATGGTTTGATTCTTGTGGTTGTGACAGCAATATTTTTGGCGGCCTTTTGGCTCGACTTCCCTGAAAATTCAGATGGGAAAGGCACTGCGCCCGCTGGGCTAAGCTTTAGGTCATGGCCAAAGACAGTCTGGTTTCTGGCGGCTGCGTTATTCTGTTATACCTTTGGCCAGAGCAGCTTTTTGATTTGGCTGCCATCCTTTGCACAGGCAGATATCGGACTTTCTGCCGCAGAGAGCGGGAACCTGGTTGGGCAGTATTGGCTTGGTATGTTTATTGGGCAAATCCTGACAGTCGTTATTGTTGCGAAGTTGGGCGCGGTATTGATGTCGGTTGTCGGCGCTTTGGGCTGTTTTATAGTTGCGGTACTCTTGTTCACACACCCGCCAAATTTGGTTGGCCCGTCGACGCTTGCGCTGATCTGGGGAATCTGTAATTTTGGTTTGCTGAAGTGTGTGATCTCGCAAGCAACGCTGGTTTTCAAAGAGATCCCGGCGGGGTTGATTCCGAGCCTTCTGCTGGCGGCGTCGCTTGGCACGGCTTGCAGTCCGCTGGTGAGTAGTTGGGTGGTTGAGGCGCTGGGTCTCGGTGCTGGTTTGATAACGGGTTTAATCAGTTTGGCTTTGGTGTTGCTGTTGGTCGTCGCATCAGCCATTGGATCGAGCGCCAAAAATAATGTTAGGACACAAAAATGAATCAAACGGTTGTCATTTTCGATACGGATCCAGGGATTGATGATGCGATGGCATTACTACTGTTGCACGCGCTGCCGTCGATCGAGATTCGCGCGATATCAACCGTTTTCGGTAATGCCTCGATTGCAGCGTGCACGCGCAATGCCTTATATATTTGCGAGCGTTTTAACTTGCCCTACCCCGTATACCAAGGTGCCGGCGTAACCTTCACGGGTCAGGCTGAGACAGACTACCCGGATTTTGTCCATGGTTTGGATGGCTTGGGCGATGTTGGGTTCCCAGCGCCAAGCCGACATGCCGAGTCGCAGACTTCTGTGGACTATATGATTGAAACCCTTCGCGCCACGGACGAGCCGATCGAGCTGTTGGCCGTTGGTAGGATGACGAACCTCGCCGAAGCGTTAAGGCAAGCGCCGGATATTGCGCCGCTGATTCAAAGGATTGTGATGATGGGGGGGGCCGTGGCGGTGCCGGGTAATGTGACCCAGTGGGCGGAAGCCAACATTTACGGTGATCCAGAAGCCGCGGCATTTGTATTTGACTCCGGCGTACCGGTCCTGATGGTGGGTTTGGATGCGACCCTTGAGCATCGGATGAAAAAAACGTCACTAATGGCTTTGCGGCATGAACTCGGTGATGCGGGCGAATTTTTGTGGCAAATCAAACAGTGTTACCTCAAATTTTATGCCGATAAGGGCATCTTTGATGGTTTCCCCATTCACGACTCAACCGCGGCGCTCGCGGTGGTTCATCCAGACTGTTTTGAAATGCGCCGCGGTAACCTTGTTTGCGAGACCCAAGGTGAGCAGCGAGGCAGAACGGTGTTTACAGAGTCCGAAGAAGGTGTTCATGAGGTTGCGATGGCGGCAGATTCAGCTCAGCTGACAACCATCTTCGAGACCGCTATGCACGCGAAGTACGGCGCTGGCTCGCTGTGAGCATCCCTCCGGCTTGTCTGAGCCACTGAAATAAGGGTCAATTTCGCTGAAGTTAGACGCCTTAGCAGGCCCTTCCCGTAGGGTTTCGGTCTGAGCGACCCCGGACTGAACGCGGTAGGCAAGCCAATGCTTTGAAGCATTACTTCAAGCAGCCATCGGCTGCGCCTTATAAGGAAGGTTCTGAATATTAGATTGGCGTGCGGTCTTGACTGCCGCAATCACGATTTTTTGCCTTGTTTGTTTGTCGCGCAGGTAGGGGGTTGAGGCAATGCAGGCAAGGCGAGAAATATGGATAAAGTCTGGAATTTATCTGAAAAATTGGGGAGAATACGCGCCCGAGTAAAAAAGCGTCTTTGGATTAGGCGTAATGGGTCGGGTCGGGTCTCTTCTACGACGGTAAAACGAGTAGAAGGCAAAGGCCCGCTGCGGTACAGATACGGGGTTACGGTGTTGTTCCGTTAAGAACAATCCGTGAATGAATTAAATGTGGAGATATTCTATGAAAATAGATTTTAATATGATGGACAAGTCCCGAATATTGGGTAGCTTGAGTGCTTTTGCACTGATCCTGACACCCGCTCTACCCCTCAGCGCCTTCGGCGCGGATGAGGTTGAAGAAGTGGTTGTTATTGGAACGCGGCGTGAAGCACGTTCTATTGGCGATTCACCAGCACCAGTCGATATTATTTCTGGTTCTGATTTCGTCAACCAGGGTTCAGGCGATCTGCAAGATATGATCAGAACGTTGGTGCCTTCCTTTAACGTAAACACGCAGCCGATTAGTGACGCCGCGACGTTGGTGAGACCGGCTAACCTTCGAGGCCTGCCGCCAGATGATATGTTGGTATTAACCAATGGTAAGCGTCGACACAGAGGGGCGGTTATTTCCTTCCTCGGTGGTGGGGTTGCCGATGGTGCGCAAGGCGCAGATATTTCTGCAATGCCAGCCATTGCACTGAAAAAAGTTGAAGTGCTTCGTGATGGTGCCGCGGCTCAGTATGGCTCGGATGCGATTGCGGGCATTATGAACTTTGTTTACCGTGACGATGCTGAAGGTGGCGAGATTCAGGTCCGCACCGGTGAGTACTCTGAAGGCGATGGCGGCATGTGGCGCATTGCTGCCAACGTCGGTATGCCATTCACAGCAGACGGTTTTGCAAACTTTTCGGTTGAATTAGCCGATTCAGATGCGACCTCACGAAGTGTTCAGCGAGCGGATGCTCAGGCACTTTATAGTGGTGGCAACAGCGCGATTTGGAATTATCCAAACCCTGCTCAAGTCTGGGGTTCGCCTGCTGTAAGCGATGATGTGAAGTTTGTCGCGAACATTGGCTTAGACCTTGATGCATCGAAGAAGTTTTACTTGTTCGGTAACTACGGTGAGCGAAAAGTGTTGGGCGGTTTCTACTACAGAAATCCAACCAATCGCGGTGGGATCTTCTCAGCCGATGGCGGTACAACTCGACTGGTTGGCGATGTGGCCGAAGCGGCTGGCGCGGCGCGGACTTGTCCGGTTGTCGCAGTGCCTGCAACCGGCGCTGGTTCAGCGAGCGATGCGGATTTGACGGCAATTAAAGCCAATCCAAATTGTTTCGTTTTCAACGAAATGTTCCCCGGCGGGTTTACCCCGAGCTTTGGTGGTTCCGTTTCTGATTGGGCAATCGCCACTGGCATCAGCGGTAGTACTGATAGCGGTTTGATGTATGACTTCAGCGTGAGTGTTGGTGAGAACCGTGCTGATTACTACATTGAAAATACATTGAACGGTTCGTTAGGGCCCGATTCGCCCACCGCGTTCAATCCAGGCAGCTATGTGCAGCTTGAAAAGACCGTGAACGCCGACTTCAGCAAGGGTTTGCCTGTTGATAGTTTCGCATCCGACCTGAACGTCGCTTGGGGTGTTGAGTATCGTGAAGAGCAATTCACAGTGGTTTCAGGTGATGAAGCGAGCTGGGAAATTGGTCCTTACTTTACCCAGGGCTTTGGCATTGGGTCTAACGGCTTTGGTGGCTTCTCGCCCCAGATGGCTGGGGTATGGGATCGAGGCAACTATGCGGTTTATGTCGATTTAGAGGCAGATATCACTGAGCAATTCCTTTTGGGATTTGCGACGCGGTATGAAGACTTCGATACGTTTGGCTCAACCAATAACAGTAAAATTTCAGCACGACTGAAAATTACGGATGATGTCTCGATTCGCGCAACTGCGAGTACAGGTTTCAGGGCGCCGACACCGGGTCAAGCCAACATCGCTAACATCTCAACCGTATCGGGCACTGACGGCGTCTTGTTTCAGCGCGGAACTTTGTCGCCTACGAACCCCGTTTCGGTTTATTACGGCGGTAAAGAGTTGACGCCAGAAGAGTCTCAAAGTGTCAGTTTTGGTTTGGTTTGGGATGTTACAGACGCGTTGTCGGTAACGCTTGATGCCTACCAGATTGAACTCACGGATCGAATCACCCAGGGTGATGAACAGACTGTGACGCCCACTGACATTGCCGTATTGACTGGGCTGGGTATTCCTGGCGCGGGCGATTTGACCACCTTCAAGTTCTATGTGAACGATTTTGATACCACGACGAGCGGTTTCGACTTGGTTGCAACGTATGGTGCCGAGATGTTTAACGGCAACACGGAATTCACGTTTGTCTTCAGCGATGTTGAAAATGAAGTGGATCGAACTAAGAACGGTTTGGTGGGTGGTACCTTCATCCAGCGGTTGGAAGAATCTTTGCCTAAGCAGCGTTGGAACTTATCTGCTGTTCACCTCAATGGTGATTGGAGAGTGCTTGCGCGAATTAACTCAATCGATGGTTTCTGGACCGAGAGCAGCGGCATGATCGACGGTATGGCGACGGTTGATCTTGAGTTGGCTCGAGACTTCGGGATGTACAATGTGACGTTGGGCGCGCAAAACGCATTCGATGAATATCCTGATGAGGAAGTACAAGGTCTGAAGGACGCCATTGGTATGGTGTATCCGGAAGCGGCACCTTTAGGCTTCAATGGCGCGTTCTACTACGTCAAATTAGGGGTTAACTTTTAATTTCCTTTAGGAAAATAAAAGATCTAGAAGGGGCACTCAGTGCCCCTTTTTTTTGGCTCGATTTCGCCGTCACGAAAGGAATGCATCGCGGTTCATCCCGCAGCCGAAAGCGTCTGTGGCGGGCGCCTGCAGGCAAGGGTGGTCGCTCTGCATTGAAGTTGCCGGTGGCGCTCATTGCGGCTCGGATGACCCGACGACCTGAGGCCTGGTCTGGGGAACGGGACAACTAGAGTGACCGAGACGCTCCGAAATCCGAGACCTGCTCCCGCGTGATAAGGTAGGTGCCGAATTAGAAATTAATATTGGACAGGATGATTCATGACGGCAATCGTTAAAAAAGCTTGGATAGTCTGTCAGTGTTTCGGGCTCAGTTGCGGGTTATTGGCATCAGTGCAGGCGGATGACCATCAGGCGCCTATCAAAATCAAAGCGGTGGTGGTCACGATGTTTGAACACGGTGAGTTGGAGGGCGACCGACCGGGCGAGTTTCAGTTTTGGGTTGAGCGGTTTCCGCTTGATCAGCAGCTCCCCTTTAAGATGGGTCAGCATCCGCTCAGGTTGAGTGCCGCCGGGGTTCTAGGAATTTGTACTGGCGGGGGTGTCACCAATGCCACCGCCTCGATCATGGCATTGGGTTTGGATCCAAGGTTTGATTTGAGCGCCGCCTATTGGGTGATTGCGGGCATTGCTGGGGGTGATCCCAAAGATTTGACCATTGGTTCAGGCGCCTGGGCGCGTTACGTCATCGATGGTGATCTCGCTTTTGAAATCGACGCGCGAGAAATCCCGGAGCTGATTGGCCGTACGGCATGATTCCGCTGGGCGCGCACGCGCCGGCCGCGCCTGGGGATGATGTGACCCAGGGCTGGACGGTCGATACCTCAAGCTTTACGCTCAATGCTGGGTTGGCAGATTGGGCCGTTGCCACTTCTAAGAACGTTTCATTACCAACGTATCCAGCCTCCCGTAAATTTTCAAAACAATTTAAAGGCTTTGAAGGCGCGCTTTCTGAGCCGGACGTGATGTTGGGCGAGACCTTGTCATCCAGTACCTATTGGCATGGTGAGCGGTTTAGCCAATGGGCAAATGATTGGGTGCAAGTGTACTCAACACCCAAGATGAATTTCATGACGAGTAATATGGAAGACAGTGGTACTTTAACGGCCTTGTATCGACTGGCCCGAATTGGGCGGGTCGATGCAGACCGGGTCATGGTCTTGCGCACGGTTAGTAATTACACCCAGCAGCCTCCGGGAGAATCCGCGGTGTGGAGCGCGACCGCTGATTATCCCGATGCAGGGTTGCCGGCGCTGGAATCGGCCTATCGTTATGGCGCAGCCGTTGTGCACGCGTTGATAGAGAATTGGTCCGTCTACGAAAGCACGTTGCCACAGCTCGAGTCTAAAGCCGGGCCATGAGATTTTTGGCGGCGTGATGATGGTTGAATTTTAACGCGTCCACATCGATGCCCGTCAGGGCGCCGTCCCGGACACGCCATTTGCCCTGAACCAAGACGTGTTCTGCTCGGTCAGCGCCAGACAGTAGCAGGCTCGCCAAAGGGTCATGGTGGCCAGAGTGCTGGATACCGTCGACTTTGAAGAAGGCTAAGTCCGCCTGGCTGCCGAGCTTGATTTGTCCTAGCTCGGGCCGGTTAATGGCGCGGGCGCCGCTGCTGGTTGCCCAATCCAGCGCTTGATTAACCGATACTCGATCGCTGCCGTAATGCAACCGTTGCAGTAGTAGCGCCTGCCGCGTCTCGAGGATCAGGTTGGAATGATCGTTCGAGGCAGAGCCATCGACACCTAAACCGATTTCAACTCCGGCGGCCATCAAGTCCAAGGTCTTACAAATACCAGATCCCAAAATCATATTGGAGCTCGGGCAATGGGTAATGCTCGTGCCGCTAGCACCTAAACGTTGAATTTCATCGGTGTTAAAATGAATGCCATGGGCAAGCCAAGTTTGTGGGCCAAGCCAGCCTACACTGTCAAGGTAATCAACAGTGCGTAAACCGAAACGCTGGACACAAAAGTTCTCTTCGTCAATCGTTTCTGCTAAATGGGTGTGCAGCATTACTTTATGTTCCGCAGCCAATGTGGCTGAATGGCGCATTAATTCTGGGGTCACTGAAAAAGGTGAACAAGGGGCTAAAGCCACTTGTAACATGCTGCCTTCTGCGGCGTTGTGATAGCGCTTAATGACCCGTTCACTATCAGCTAATATGATGTCTTCATGCTGCACCGTGTTTTGTGGTGGTAGGCCACCGTCATCGGTGCCTAAACTCATAGAACCGCGGGTCATGGTCATGCGCACACCCATGCTGGCTGCCGCTTCGGCTTGTATATCCATGGCCTCTGTAAGTGCTTCAGGAAACAAGTAGTGGTGGTCGGCGGCGCTCGTACAACCTGACAACAATAGCTCTGCTAAGGCTAAGCGAGTGGCTTGGTAGAGCATGTCTGGCTCTAGCCCCGCCCATACTGGGTAAAGGCTTTGCAGCCAACCAAATAAAGGCTTGTTGAGGGCTTGAGGTAATGCCCGAGTGAGGGTTTGGTAAAAATGATGATGGCCATTGATTAATCCAGGCAGTATCACTAGATCACTGCACTCCATGACTTCATTAAGGAGGTGCTGCCCTTGGGGGACTAATTCAATGATTTTCTGGCCTTCAATGACTAAGCCACCCTCGGCGTTGTTGGCGAGTATGGCCAAGGGATTTTTAAGCCAAATGATATGCGGCGATGATGTATTTCACCAGAAAATGGCTCCAGTTAACATTGACTCAAATTCTGCACGGTTGAGTAAGGATAAGGCCTGAACCTGAAAATCCGCATAATGCTGGGTTGCCGACCAAATTAGAAAAATCAGTCGTTCCGGGTCCACGTCGAGTATCTTCCCCGCCGCCATCCATTGATTGATCACCAAGGCTCGGTCCTGGACCCAGGATCGCATGCTCGAATTCAGGTATTGTTTTAAGTTGGGCGCGCCTTGGATCATTTCATTGGCAAATAGTCTTGACGCTGCTGGGTCTTGCTGCGCTTGTTTGAGTTTCTGCCGGATAAAGGCTTCTAAGGCATCAGCTGGATCTGATTCTTGGCTGACCTGATCGAAAGCCAGGTTCCATGATTCGATAATGCGTTCTAGAACGGCTAAGTAAAGCTGTTGCTTTGATTTAAAATGATAGTGGATGTTGGGCTTGGGTAGTGCTGCGCGATCGGCGACCCGTTGCATGCGGGCGCCTTCAAAGCCGTATTGCGCGAATTCGGCCTTTGCGGCGATCAGAATATGTTCCTTGATCGAACCCGTGAAGGTCGCAGTTGAAGGTTCGGGGAAAGCTTGGTTGACCATATGGATAATTCTAGACGCTCAATTTACATTCATAAAGTATTATTTTTGTTGATCTTTATGGAAATAGCACTAAAATCTGGAAAAGTCTGACCGTATGGTCAGTAACAGCTAAAGGGTTGTCAGAACAGGTGCTTGTGCATCAAACGCTCAACAAAAACAGTGATCACTAAGATTAATGACTGAAATCAAGAACCCCATTCAATTTTGGTTAAACGGCGCGTTGCAGACCCACGCTGGGGCTGCGGACGAAACGCTGCTGAGTTACCTCCGGCAGAGTGGCCGAGTGGGCACCAAAGAAGGCTGCGCCGAAGGCGATTGCGGCGCCTGCACCGTCCTTGTCGGGCATCTGCAGGACGGTGCTTTGCATTATCTGCCAGTCAATGGGCGGACAGGCGGTCGTGACCATTGAAGGGCTTCCCGTCAACAATGTTTTACACCCAGCCCAGGCAGCGATGATGACGACGCACGGCGCCCAGTGCGGCTTTTGTACACCAGGATTTGTGATGGCGCTTGCAGGATGGTTGGATGAGCGAGCCTTCGACCCGGATCGTGAAGCGAGTGCTCCGCTCAAACTCGATGATGGGGTTGTTCCTTCGGTTAGTCTTCGGGCTTGCCGGGAAGCGATTTCCGGTAACCTTTGTCGGTGCACGGGTTATCGTCCAATCTTGCAGGCCGCAAAAAGTCTGGCGAGGGCGCCGCCAACCGCCTTATTTAAAACCCATCAAAGAAGCCCTAGCGAGCCCCTCAGTGATGACGCCGCAGACCCAGGGGGCTATACCAGTGGCTTTCGGGAACCGCAGTCGCTGAGTGAGTTAAAGACGCTACTTCGGCAGCAGCCGACCGCAACGTTGATCGCAGGCGGCACGGACTTGATGCTCGAGGTCACTCAGAAACAGGGCCGCTTCGATCGATTAATTAGTCTGGCGCGGGTGCCAGCCTTACAAAGGCTAGAGCTGAGTGCAGACACCGCAATCATTGGCAGTGCGGTCACTTATCAGGACCTTCAAGCGGCAACCGCATTGAGCTGGCCCGCGCTGCATGACTTTCTATTTCGGTTGGGATCGCCGCAGATTCGAAATCGCGGCACGATCGGCGGCAATCTCGGGACCGCCTCACCGATTGGTGACTTGCTGCCGATCTTGCTCGCAATGGATGCGACGATTGTGGTGGGCCATTTCGATGAACCGGACCGGCCCGTTGCCATTTCTGAATTTTTGCAAGGTTATCGCAAGACGCAGCTGAACCCGGGCAACTTTATTCGAGAAATCCATGTGGAAGGGCTCCAGGACTTTTTACGCTATTACAAAATATCGAAGCGCCAAGAAGATGATATTGCCTCGGTTTCAGTTGCCGTTCGGCTCGGCCTGAAGGCGTCCGGCGTTACGCTTGCGCGGATTGCTTTTGGCGGCGTCGCCGAACAAGCCCTTCGGCTGCCGGCGTTAGAGCAGGCTTTGCAAGGGCAGATCATCACCGATTCGCTCATGGCAGACTTGCATGAGCAAGTCCGCGCATCCTTAAACCCGATCAGTGATGTCCGCGCTAGCCGTGATTATCGTCGCGAGATGGCGGCAAATCTCATCGTTCGAGCGCTCAAGGAAGCCCTTGGGACGCCCATGCCACAAATTTATGGGTTAGACGATTATGCGTAAGTTGGCGGTGACAGCAACGGCTGGCGCGATAGGCAATCGTATTGGCCAAGCGCTCATGCATGAGTCGAGTGAAAAGCATGTGCGCGGTGCGGCGGCCTATGTTGACGATGTGCCCGTGCCCCAGGCAACCCTGTTTGTCGCGACGGGCTGGGCGCCCGTTGCAGCGGCCCGAGGGCTTCGCCTGGATCTAGATCAGGTCAGACAATCTGAAGGGGTCGTTGATGTGTGTACCCAAGCCGATGTGCCTGGGAGCAATGATGTGTCGCCCGTGCATGAGGGGGATCTATTGTTCGCGGCGGATCAAATTTCTTTTCATGGCCAAGTGCTTTTTGCCGTTGCGGCCACAAGCCAACATCTAGCAGAAGTCGCGGTTAAAAAAGCGACGTTTACGTATGAGGCGCAACCCGTTCAGTTGACCGCTGCGGGCGCCCGAGCCGCCGAGGATTTTGTGCTCCCCACTCGGGCCTTCCGAATGGGCGAACCAGAAGCCGCCATGGCGCAGGCCTTGATGCAAATTGAAGGGTCGCTGCATATCCGTGGGCAGGAGCACTTCTATCTCGAAGGGCAAATCGCCTTAGTCAGCCCAACGGAAGACGATGGGGTTGCCGTTTTGATCTCCTCTCAGCATCCCAGCGAAGTGCAGAAGCTGGTCGCCAGCACGCTCGGCATCCCCTTGAATCGGGTGACGGTCACGGTTCGCCGGATGGGCGGCGCTTTCGGTGGCAAAGAAACCCAAGCCGCACCATTGGCCTGTATTGCGGCTTTGTTTGCGCGACGAACCGGGCGAGTGATCAAATATCGTATGCCTAGGCAACAGGACATGATGCAAACCGGAAAGCGCCATGATTTTGAGAATGAGTATCGTTTGGGCTTTGATGATCAGGGCCTGATTCAGGCAGCGGAACTCACCTTGGCCGCGCGCTGCGGCTACTCGGCAGACCTCTCTGACAGCATTGTCGATCGCGCGATGTTTCATGCGGACAACGCTTACTGCCTGCAGCAGGCTCAGATCACGGGGTATCGGTGCAGAACCAACACGGTGTCGAATACCGCTTTCCGCGGCTTTGGTGGGCCTCAGGGTATGCTCACCATCGAAGCCGCGATGGATCATATGGCCAGCGTTTTGAAGCTCGACCCGGTGGATGTGCGATTGCGTAACCTGTATCGGCCAGGCAATGATGAAACGCCTTATGGTCAAAAGGTGACCGACTTCCGATTGGCGAGAATGATGGATCAATTGATTGAGCAATCGAATTATCGGGAACGTCGACAGGCGATTGCACAGTTCAACGACAGTCAATCTTATTTGCGTCGAGGCCTTGCGCTCACGCCCGTAAAGTTTGGCATCTCCTTTACGGCGACCCATCTCAACCAAGCCGGCGCCCTGATTCACGTTTACTCAGATGGCAGTGTGCACCTCAATCATGGTGGCACCGAAATGGGACAGGGGCTTTACACAAAGGTTGCGCAGGTCGTGGCGTCCGCCTTGGGTGTGAGCACGGCGCTGGTTCAAGTCAGCGCAACCGCGACCGACAAGGTGCCCAATACGTCGCCTACTGCGGCCTCCTCTGGCACAGATCTGAATGCCATGGCGGCGCTCGATGCCGCCAATCAAATCAAAACCCGATTGGTTGAATTTCTCGCGCAAAGGGATGTTTCGGGCCCCGTCGAATTCTCTGAGGGTCGGGTTAGTAATGGCGAAACCGCCTGGGATTGGGCCGACTTAATTCAAGCCGCCTATCTAAACCGAGTGTCGTTATCGGCGACGGGCTTTTACAAAACACCCGATATTCATTTCGACCGCGAAACGGGTAAGGGTCAGCCTTTTTATTATTACGCCTTTGGTGTGGCCTGTAGTGAAGTGGTTGTCGATACCACAACCGGTGAGTATCGACTCAGCCAAGTTGACATCCTTCATGACGTTGGCCGAAGCCTGAATCCCGCGCTTGATCAAGGTCAGATTGAGGGCGGTTTCGTTCAAGGTTTAGGCTGGCTCACCACCGAAGAACTGCTTTGGAATGAGGCTGGACAGCTCATTTCCAACAGCCCGTCAAATTATAAAATACCCACCGCCTTTGATGTCCCGGATCATTTTCGGGTTACGTTGTTCCAAGAAGATAATCCAGAAGCGACGGTGTTTCATAGTAAGGCGGTCGGCGAGCCACCGCTCATGTTGGCGATTTCAGTTTGGTGTGCTCTGCGGGATGCCTGTCGACAGCCATCGGGGCGCTTACCGGATTTGGCGGTACCCGCAACCCCCGAGCAGGTCTATTGGGCAATCTCGGGGCGTGCCGGCACGGCTGATGCAGGTGGCGAGGCATGACCCCTTGGCAAACCGCCATTGCAGCCTGCCATCAAGCAGCAGAAGGCTTTGCCGTGGTAACGTTATTACAAGCCAAAGGGTCAACGCCACGGGATGGCGGTAGTAAAATCGTGGTGACACAAACCGAGACCTTTGACTCCATTGGAGGGGGTGGTTTGGAGCATTTGGTGATCACGCGTGCTCGAGACCTACTCAGTCAGGGCGTTCCGGTGCAGTGCGTTGAACACTTCCCGCTCGCGGGCAAAGCGAATCAATGTTGTGGTGGCAGTGTGTCGGCTTTATTTGAAGCCTTTCCCGCATCAAAACGGTCTTTAGTGGTATTCGGGGCAGGCCACGTTGGCAAGGCCGTAGTTCAAGTCTTGTCAGAATGTGATGCTCGGATTGATTGGGTTGACGCCCGTGCCGAGCAGTTCCCAGAGGTTATCCCGGGCAATGTACAACGCATTGTGCAGGCGCAACCCGAAGACCTTATCGAGGGTCTTCGAGCGGATGTTGTGGTGCTTATTTTGACCCATGACCATGCCCTAGATTACCGACTGCTCAGCAAGTTACTCGATGAGACCGAGGTGGCATCGATCGGCATGATCGGCTCGAAGACCAAAAGTGAGCGGTTTCGAGCGCGCTTGCGGCGCGATGGCATTCCGGTGGCAGAGGATGCGCGCTGGCGTTGTCCGGTTGGCCTGCCGGAAGTTAGCGGTAAATTACCCATGGAAGTTGCGATCAGCATTGCGGCTGAGGTTTTGAGTCGGCCATCGCTGCTTGATGGCGTCGATCCGGTTGGTGTGTCTTGGAAGTCGGTGCAAGCTGTATTGGGGAAACGCTAATGTTGGGCCGTCTTGAACACTTCAATGCGCTCGCTGAGGCAGAGGCCTTGGTCGAACTCCTAGCGGTTTGTGCGTCAAAAGTCTGGGCCCGCACCCTGCTCGATCAACGACCCTTTAACAATCAAGCTGCGTTGCTGGCAGCATCGGCGGCGGCCTGGCAGTTGACCGGTGAGGCAGATTGGCTCGAAGCCTTCGACGGACATCCAAAAATCGGTGATACCCAAGCGCTGCAAGGCGGGCCTCAAACGACGGCAATGCAAGAGCAAGGGCAAGTTAAGGCAGCATTGGCCTCGACCCGGCAAGCCTTAGCGCGCTTGAATCAAGCCTATCTGGCCCAGTTTGGCTTTATTTTTATTATTTGCGCGTCTGGACAGTCGGCCGAGGCGATGCTGACTGTCTTAGAGCAGAGCCTAAGCCAGTCGCGAGCCGATGAATTACAACGGGCGGCGAGCGAGCAATTCAAGATTTTGACGGGCCGGTTAAAGGCTTGGTTTGAGTGAGGTTGTCGCGCCGGGCCCAAGAGCTTTGATGGTTGAACCGATGAGTTTAACCTGACGGCTTATCGACTAAAAAATGTCTGGGAAGCACAGTAAACGCAAGGAAACACAATGACGAAAGCTGCCATTACGACGCATATCCTGGATCTGGAATCGGGGGAGCCGGCCAGCGGCGTACTCGTCACGCTGCAATGCCCGCTGGGGCGAAAGGTTCAGGCCACAACCGATGCCGACGGCCGTATCACCAATTGGCAAGATCCGGTGGAATTGACCAAAGGGCACTATCAAATGAGCTTTAAAGTGGGGCCCTATTTCTTGGCGCGCGGGGTTGAAACCTTCTATGACGAGATTCCAGTTCAGTTCCGCACAGACACAGCGCGCGCGCATTACCATGTGCCGCTGCTGCTGAGCCCCTTTGGCTACTCAACGTACCGGGGAAGTTAAGGCGATGCGCGCGATTCGGAGCCGAGTCCTGCACTGGCCGACTGATCAGTGGCATCAGCCTGAATATTTTGAAGACGGTATCTTGCTGATCGATGCGGGCAAGGTTTTGGATCTCGGCCCTGCGGCGCGATTTATAGCCGCCGGCTTTGATGTTTCGACCTGCGAGCATTATCCCACGCGGTTGGTGTTGCCCGGTTTCATAGATGCCCATCTGCATTTCCCTCAGGTCGATGTGATGGCCAGTTTCGGCGCCCAGTTACTGGACTGGTTGCAGGACTATACCTTTCCCGCCGAAGCGCGTTACAGCGATCTGGTTTTTGCCGAGGCGGCGGCAGAAAGCTTTCTGGATTTGCAGTTGCGTCATGGCACAACCTCTGGATTTGCATTTTGCAGCAGTCACCGAAATTCGGTCGAGGCGCTATTTCAGGCCGCCGAACGCCGGCAACTCCGAATGGTCGCGGGTAAAGTCCTGATGGATCAAAATGCCCCCCAAGCGATTTTGGACACCGCCGAATCAGGCGCCCGGGACAGCGAAGACTTGATTAAAACCTGGCACGGCCGGGGCCGGTTGGGCTATGCCTTAACCCCACGGTTTTCAGGGACCTCATCGAAAGCGCAGCTGGAAAAAACCGGCCAGCTCGCACAGCAGTATCCCACCGTTTGGCTACAGACCCATCTGTCTGAGAACCTTGCGGAAATTGCCTGGATCAAGTCGGTTCACCCGGAATACCGTGACTACCTGCACACCTACGAGGCCCATGGGCTGGTGCCGAAGGGGAGCTTATTCGGGCACTGTATTCACCTGACTGAATCTGAAACCAAGCGATTGGCCGATGCCGGCGGCGTCGCGGTTTTCTGCCCGTCGTCGAACCTTTTTCTCGGTAGCGGGTTAATGCCGTTCGAGGCCTTACAGGCGGCGGGTGTTGAGTTAGCCATCGCCTCTGACATTGGTGGCGGCACGAGTTTGAGCATGCTGAAAACCCTTGCCGATGCTTATAAGGTCTGTCAGTTACGCCATTATGTGCTGCACCCTTTTGAAGCGTTTTACCGGATTACGCGGGGCAATGCGCGCGCCACCGCATTAGACGCATTTATTGGCGATTTTCGGGTTGGCCAGGAAGCAGACTTTGTGATGATCGATCCCGCTTGCGTGCCGTTGGTTGCGCGTCGGGTGAAGGATGCCAAAGATCTTCAAGGGGAATTGTTTATTTATATGACCCTTGGGGATGAACAATTAATTGTTGAAACCAGCATTCTCGGCGAACCCGCCTACCGGGCGAGTAACCCATGATGGCGCCTTACTGGCTTGAGTGGCTTGAATTGCTGCTGCGCTGGCTCCACCTGCTTGTGGGCGTGGCCTGGATTGGTGCATCGTTACATTTTGTCTTGGTCGATCGGAGTCTGATCAGTGACCCCGAGGATGACGCCATTAAAGGTCGGTTCTGGGCGATTCATGGTGGCGGTGTTTATCAGTTCACCAAATATAACCTCGCGCCGCCGCAATGGCCGGCAACGTTGCACTGGTCTAAATGGGAAGCGTACACAACCTGGCTGACCGGGATGGGGTTGCTAACGCTGGTCTACTATCTTCGCAGTGAGGCCTACTTGGTGGGTGCTGGGAAGTGGGTCACCGACCCAGATCAGGCCATTTGGGCGAGCCTTGGTTTGATCGCCAGCAGTCTTGCGATTTTTGAAGGGTTGATCCGCAGTCGCTTGGCTCGGCATACCGTGGTGTTCGCAATCTTGATTGCCGCCCTGATCCTGGCGCTGTGCTGGTTTGCCACCCAGCTTTTATCCAGCAGAGCCGCATTTATCCATGTTGGGGTCATCCTTGGCAGTATCATGGTGGGCAATGTGTTCTTCGGGATCATTCCCGCGCAAAAAGCATTTGTCGCCGCTGTTCAGGCGGGGCGGGACCCGGACCTTACGTTAACGCTGGCCGCAAGGCATCGATCCTTTTTTAATAACTATCTGACCATGCCGGTTTTGTTTTGCATGGTCAGCTTGCATTTTCCGTTGTTGTATCAGCACGCCTTGAATTTCTTGGGTCTCTTCATGGTGATGCTTGCCGGGGCGATTGCGCGGCATTTCTTTAATTTGCGGCATTTGAAAATCATTCATTGGCGCTATCTTGGGTTGGCAGCGGGGCTGATCGTGGTGACGATGCTGCTGCTGCGTCCGGTGGCGCAAGGTGATGCCGCCGCAACCGATGCCGCCAAGACGACGATTGAGCCCGCGCTCACGGTTGATGCCATTGACGGTTTAATGATGACCCATTGTGCTAACTGCCATAGTGCGGCCCCGACCCATCCTGGGTTTGCAACGGCGCCGGGTGGGTTGTACTTCGCAAACCATGAAGACCTGTTCCGCCAGAAAACCCGAGCGGCCGCGGCCATCGGGTCGGGCTATATGCCGCTGGGGAATATGACGAAACTCAGTCGGGTCGAGCGCGCGCAATTGATGCGTTCTTTAATGACGCTTGAGACTACCGATGGGCCCTAAATTGGGCTCGGTTTAATTCGGGAACAGGATATCGGCCATATCCGGTTTGCCCAGACGAATTTCAGCCTCGGTTAGGCCGTTAATTTCATGGGGGAAGACCAGCCACTGGTCTGTTTCATGGACATAGTAGTCTGGGATAACCTCGGTCTGATTCTTTTTCGGCTTAAACCAAGGGCACGCAATCCGTATGGTTTCCGGCAGGTTGCGTCGTGATTTTTCCTTGAGTTCGCGGAGTACCGCGGTAATGCTGCGACCTGAATCAAAGACATCGTCCACAATCAGTAAGTGGTCATCGTGATTGGCGCGATCAATAATGTATTGCAAGCCGTGTACGCGAACGTCCTTGTCTTGCTGGTCAATGCCATAGTAAGAGCTGGTTCGGATCGCGATGTGGTCGCTCTCGAGGCCCTTGTATTCAAGGTATTCTTGGACCGCAATGCCGACCGGTGCGCCGCCTCGCCAAACCCCAACAATAAAATTAGGGCGGAAGCCGCTGGCATAAATTTGTTCGGCTAACAGGAACGAATCCCGCAATAAATCGGCGGCTGAAATAAAATGTTTGTCCATAGGAATCCAAAAAGTTGCGCGATGAAATAGGGCTTAAGATCGATTAGGCCACCGAGTTAAAGACTGATATCTTAGCGGAGTATTATCTGCAAAGAGGGTGACCCGTGTTCCGTATCTTGAAGTATCTAGGCTATCACGAAGCCGCGCAATCACCCAAGACCGAAGTGTTGGCTGGCGGCACAACCTTTCTTGCCATGGTGTATATCACCGTTGTGAACCCATCGATTTTGTCCGATGCGGGGATGGATTTTGGGGCTGTGTTTGTCGCGACTTGTTTGGCGGCGGCGCTCGGCAGCGTCATGATGGGGATGCTCGGCCGTTATCCCATCGCGCTTGCGCCCGGCATGGGCCAGAACGCCTTCTTTAGTTATGTCATTGTCATTGGGATGGGGTATCCCTGGCAAACGGGCACTCGGGGCCGTGCTGATCTCTGGCGTTATATTCATCGTGCTGAGCGTACTGCCTATTCGGGAATGGCTGTTTAATGCCATTCCGATGAACATTAAGTATGGCATTTCTGCTGGGATTGGGTTTTTTATTGGCTTCATTGCGTTTAAAGAATGCGGGCATCGTGGTCGACAATCCCGCAACCCTCGTGAGCCTTGGCCCGCTGACCCAGATTGAGGCAGTGCTCTGCTTAGGGGGGTTCATTTTGATTGCAGTTTTGAGTGCGCGGGGGTTCGTGGGCGCGATCATTTTTGGTATTGGCAGTGTTTCGATCCTAGGTTGGGGCTTGGGCGTCACCGAATTTCAAGGTCTCGTTTCAGTCCCGCCCTCGATTGCGCCGGTTTTCATGCAATTTGATCTTGAGGCGGCGCTTACGATGTCGATGGTGCCGATTATTTTGTCATTGCTCTTGGTGGACGTGTTTGACACGGCAGGCACCATGGTTGCGGTCTCACAGCGCGCGGGGCTACTCGATGACAAGGGAAAGCTACCAAACCTGCGGCCAGCATTATTGGCTGACTCTGGTGCCACGGCCGTGGGGGGCAATGCTGGGTACGTCTTCGACGACCAGCTTTATTGAGAGCGCGGCTGGGGTAGAAGCCGGAGGCCGCTCGGGTCTGACCGCTGTGGTTGTCGGAGGTCTGTTTCTTTGCTGTTTATTTTTCGCCCCCTTGGCGCAGAGCATTCCGGCCTATGCAACGTCGGCGGCCTTGCTCTTCGTCGCGTGTTTGATGGTGAGTAGCTTAAAAGAGATTAATTGGACTCAGATCCCAGAATATGTGCCCGCTGTGGTGGGCGCGCTGGCGATGCCCTTGACGTTTTCCATCGCAGATGGGATTGGTCTGGCGTTTATCACCTACGCCTTCATTCGTATTGGGTCCTTTGAGTTTAAGGCCGATGATGCGGCAAGTTTTGTGATCGCTGGGATCTTCCTGCTGAAGTATTTGCTGCTTTAAGGTGCGTCGTTCTAACGCAAGGAATCGATTGCTTGGATTGAGGAGGATCTGATGAGTGATGATGCGCTGACCTTATCGGGGCAATCTTTCGTGCTGGGCAGCCAGCATGCGTTGGCGGCGGTGGGTGGGATTATTGCCGCGCCGCTCATTATCGCGATGGGTATGGGCTTGTCAGCGAGTCAGACGAGTTATTTGATCAGTGCCGCATTGGTTATTTCTGGTCTGGCAACGGTGCTCCAGATTGTGAGGATTGGGCCTTTAGGCTCAGGCCTTTTAAGTATTCAAGGCACCAGCTTTGCCTTCGTTGGGCCGCTCATTTTCCTCTACCATGAGCTTCTGCAGACGCATTCTAGTCACGACGCCTTAGGGGGTCCTGTTCGGTTCGGCCTTGGTCTGCGCATTGCTGATGATCGTGCTGACGACCTTCGTGAAGACGCTCAGGCAGCTGATCACCAGTAATGTCTCGGGATTGACCTTGGTCCTGATTGGCGGCTCGCTCATGGAGACGACCGCGCGGAGCCTGTACGAAACCTATGGCAGTGCCACCGCGCCCGGACAAATGTTATTGGTTTGCGGTATTACGCTGGGCACGCTGCTCGGGTTGGCGTTATCGCCTTGGACTCGGTTGCGCATCATCGCCATTTTGGCCAGTTTAGTTGTTGGCACCTTAGCGGCGAGCTGGTTCGGCTGGGTTGATTTCTCGTCGATTGCCGCACCCAGTGATATCTTTCTGCCGAGCCTGATGCCCTTTGGATTTGGGGTTGATTGGATGGTCGTGCTCATCCTGTTTCCGATTTTCTTGGTCTCGGCCACGGAAAGCATTGGGGATCTCACCGCCACCAATGCGCTTTCGGGTCATCCTTATGGTGACGCGCCGTATTGGCAACGCATTCGTGGCGGCCTGATGGGGGGATGCGGTGAATTCCGGTTTGGCGAGCGTTTTTGGAACCTTTCCCAATACAACCTTTAGCCAAAATAATGGCTTAATCCGGTTGTCGGGTGAGTCTCGACCGACAATTGGGCTGTATGCCGCATTGTTGCTTTGCCTACTTGGCCTCATGCCCGTATTGGCGGATGCCATCCAACTGATTCCAACGCCTGTAATCAGTACGGTCACGTTTATTTTATTTGGTTTGGTGGCTTGGGCGGGCCTGCAAGTATTCAGAGGCAATGCGCGATCTTGGCGCGACGGTTTGATTTTTTCAGGGGGGTTGGTTGGCGGTTATTGGGTTGCCGAGTTCGTCGAAGCCTGGACATTCCTGCCGGCATTGCTCATTCAGGTTTTGGCGTTCCCCGTATCAACCGGTGCGTTCATTGGCCTCTTGCTAGAGGCGTTACTGCCGGGTCGAGGGCGCGCATCTGATCCGCGTTAAATCGAGGCTGGGGGATGGTTTTGATGCCAATGTCGCGCGATGTCTACCCGCCGGGCAACCCAGACTGACGGGTGTTGCTCAAGGTAGTCGAGGAACCGTTTTAGAGCCTGAATTCGGCCAGGTTTACCAATAATTCTGGGATGCAAGCCAATCGATAGCATTTTGGGGGTCGTTTGACCTTCCTCAAAAAGGCAGTCGAAGGCATCTTTTAAGTAGGTGAAAAACTGATCGCCTGAATTAAAACCTTGGACGGCATTGAACCGCATATCGTTGACGTCCAGGGTGTACGGAATTACCAAGTGGGGTCGCCCAGGGGCGGGTAGCCAGTAGGGTAAATCGTCCGCATAAGCGTCACTGTCATAGAGGAAGTGATCGTGCTCTAGAATGAGTTGACGGGTGTTCGGGCTATCCCGACCGGTATACCAGCCGAGCGGCTTCTCGCCGGTAAGGTGTTGGTGCATTTCAATCGCTCGCCCGATGTGCTCGCGCTCGAGGGCCTCTGGAATCTGTTGGTAATCGAGCCAGCGATAACCGTGGCAGGCGATCTCCCAATCGGCTTTGAGCATGGCGTCAACCGCGGGTTGATTGCGAGACAGGGCCAGCGCGACGCCGAAAACCGTGACGGGTAATTGATAGGCTTGAAACAGTCGGTGCAGCCGCCAAAATCCCGCGCGCGAGCCATATTCGTAGAGTGACTCGACCGACAGGTGCCGATCTGGGTAAGCCGCAGCGCCGATGATTTCTGAGAGGAACGTCTCGGAGTGAGGATCGCCATCGAGCACATTGCGCTCGCCACCTTCTTCATAGTTGATCACGAACTGCACGGCGATTTGAGCCTGGTTTGGCCAGTTCGCCATTGGCGGTTGCGCGCCATACCCTTCAAAATCGCGCATGCGGTTTTCTACTCCCGGTCAACTCGTGAAATGGATGAATCAATTGCAGCATTGTAGCCAGCGCTTGCGTCTACGACTAGAATGCCTGTTCCCGTTAATTTAGAAAAGAGATAGCGTATGGTCGGTCGCTGGATTCGATTTGGGCTGAGCGGCTTATTGCTCGCGTGGGCGTTGTCACAACCGGTGCAGGCGAGTGAGGATTTTTCGAAATGGTTTGATGCGTTTAAGACCTCGGCCACCGATACAGCGCTTCATGATTTTCTCTATAACATGCCCAAAGGCGGTGATCTGCATCAACATTTGTCAGGTTCCATTTTTTCGGAATGGTGGTGGCAACTTGCGCTCGGCAAGCCAGCGCAGGGTGAGATTTTTTTTACCCGACTCCGAATGGGTAATTGTCTGCCAATTGATGTGGCGGCCGCAGCCGGTAACGCGCAGCTTTTATTTCAAACCATCAGTCAATATCGGTTTGATCGGTTAAGTGCTTGCCAGCAGACAATGTTCACCGCACTGGCTCAGTTGAATCCTGCAGAGCAGCAGGCCTGGATGAACAGCGTTCGTCTGGATGAGCCCTCTGAAGGTCGCGATGAGTTTTTTGAGACGCACTGGCAGCGGTTGGGCGATGTCATCGCAAATCCTTGGATCATGGCGGAGGCCTTGGCGCTTCATATCAAGGCCTTTGCGGACGAAGGGTTGGTTTATTTAGAGCCTCAGGTGACCTTGCTGGGTTATCGAGATAAAGCCGGGCTTGCGTTAACACCGTCCGAGGTTGCGATAATTTTTCGAGCGCGCTTGAACCAACCTGATCTGGTTAAGACGGGGGTTACGCTTCGATTCCAGCAATCGATCTTGCGATTTCTGCCGGATGCAGAAACTGAACTGGCCCACGCTTATCAAATTGTATCCGATGAGCCCGAGTGGATTGCCGTCAATATGGTGGGCCGAGAGGACGATGACCGAGGACATCCCTTACGCTTTCTTGAGACCATTCGCGGTTTGAGGCAGCAATATCCGGATGTCCGACTGTCAATCCACGCGGGCGAAGTGGATGAACCCAATCACCATGTTCGAGATACGCTGCTGCTCGGCGCCGATCGTATCGGTCATGGCTTAAACCTGATTAGCGACCGTCAGACCCTCATTCAAATGCGACATGGGCCTTACCTGGTTGAGATCAATCTGATCAGCAACCTGCTTTTGGAGTATGTGCCGGAGTTTAGTGCGCACCCATTTCCAGAATATCTTCGCCTTGGGGTGCCAGTTGCATTATCGACGGATGATCGAGGGATGTGGGATTCGACCATGACCGATGAATATTTTGTCGCGGTGAAGTCGTTTAACTTGAGCTGGAGTGAGCTTCGGCGACTGACCGAAAATTCAATTCAATACAGCTTCTTGGCCCCAGGGCCTAAGGCTGTGCTTCTGGTTTCATTGGATCAGCGCTTCACTGCCTTTGAAAAACGGATGCAAGATCAGGATCCGCGCCAGGTTGCTGCACTCAAAATAAGCCCAAAACGAGGATTTGTTTGCAGAAAGTACAATCTTTGCTCACGACAATAGTGCACATCGAAGATAAATCTGTAAAAATAGGGGTAAGTAAGAATGCCTCATTTGAGGGGTTGAGCGATACCCTAATCTGGTTTTCGAGCTTTACTGGGTGAGCGTAAAAAAAGAATTGCGTCGCACGGCCTGTCCAACAGGCGATACAGGCGGTGCGTGATAGGCGGCCCAAGATAGCCGGCCCGAGACGGACAACCGGTTTCGACAAGGTCGAAACCGGTTTTAGTATTTTTAATCGTTTTAGCAGCAAAGCATGTTTTTCTTTGGTTTTATGTATTTAACTCAATGGGGATCCCTATGAAATTGGAAAAATTGAATGTCAGAGGACTGCTAATATTGTCCATTGGCGTGCTGGGTTTTAATCCAGTATTGGCCGAGTCTGAGATGGAAGAAGTCGTTGTCAAAGGCGATTTGGGCAGTTTGCCCGGCGAGCGGGTTGAGTCTATATTTGGGTTCGAGAAATCGATACTCGATACGCCGCGCTCTGCGTCGACCATCAGTGAAGAAATGATGGATCGTTTCAATATGCAAGATATCGACGAATTGGTCGTGCTCGCGCCGGGAACCTTTACGCAGTCGTTTTTTGGCGTTGCAGGCGCCTTGGACGTTCGCGGCACGGCGGGCGAGACCTACTTTCGAGGCATTCGGCGTCTTGATAACCCCGGCAACTACCCAACCCCAATTGGCGCGTCCGATCGGGTCGACATCGTTCGTGGGCCAGCCTCTCCGATTATGGGGCCTTCCAAGATCGGTGGGTATCTGAACTTCAATCCGAAATCGGCGCGAATCGAAGCAACCGGCAGCTATATCGAAGAGCGGATCGGGGAATTGTCCTATTCGGGCGGGAGCTGGGATCGAAGCGTTTTGACGGCGGAAGTCGGTGGTCCTGCTGAGTTCGGTGGCAAGGCATTAGGCTACTATGTTTATGGTGAGGTAGAGCATTCTGGTAGTTTCTACACCAATGCCCCAGGCGTGAATCAATCCTTAGTACAAGCCAGCTTTGACATGGATCTCAGTGATACGGTTCGAATTCAATTCGGCGGGATGTTGCACGACTATCAAGGCTCGCAGAATGCCGGTTGGAACCGGTTGACCCAAGATCTGATCGATGATGGCACCTATATCACGGGTACCCCAATTCCATTGGATACCTCGGGTGATGGCTTCATCTCTCATGATGAGTACTACGCCGGTAATATTAATCCCTTCGCGTTGTATGCGTTTTTTGGCCAGAAAGAGATGGACCTAGCAACACTTAGCGACGCCTCCTTTGGTTTCGACTACGATAATTCAAACCTGATTTTGCAGAACGTTGGGACGGCGAAATTGCCCATGTCATCAACGCTGATTGCGGCAGACGATCTGTTAGAAAATAAGGTCACAACGCTGTATTTTGATGTTGATATTTCGCTTGCCAACGACTGGACCCTGACCAATAAGTTGTTCTATGAGGATTATGAAAATTTGAATGAAAACGCTTACGGGTTTTCGCAATTTCACGATGCCTCGGTCATAGAAGAGCAATTAATCTTGTCTCGAGTATTTGACGGCGATGCGTTGACAGCCTCTGTTCAAATTTCACCTTCGATTCGGCAAACGAAATTCGAACACGGTGATGACTATTACAATGAGTACTTCAGTCGGCGTGATCTGACGGGTCCTTCAACGGCGCTAGATCGTCGCGTGTTGTCAACGCGAATCGATGCGGAATACAGCGAATACTACGTCGGCGACTATACCGACTTTGGTTTTGGTGTGATGGTCGATTTAGTGCACCAATCGGGTTTGTCACTTCTGTTGGGTGCACGCTACGACACGATCGACATGGAAGTCATGACGCCTGAGGGCAAGACGCAATCGGACTCAGCGTTCACCTCATCAGAAGGTGGGGTTGATGTCTCGGTGAACAGCGCCTCGGATGAGCCGAATGGCGTGTCCTGGTCAGCGAGTTTAAGCTGGTCAACCCCAATCGGTCTTGTGCCTTATGTCACAATGTCAGAGCAAAGCACCGTTATTGCAGGCCAAGGGGCTGAGCTACAAGTCGGCAACGTGTTTACCAATAACGCTTTTGGCAGTTCAGAATTGACGGAGTTTGGCGTCAAAGGCAGCTTGCTTGACGATCGATTGTACTTCGCGCTGTCATCTTATGAGATGGAACGTACTGACTTTAATGCCCAGTCGATTACGGTGAACCAAGCGGTTAAAACAGATGGCACGGAGTTTGAGCTGCGCTGGGTGGTGAGCGAGAATTTCCTCATGACCTTGGGTTATAGCAATATGGAAGCGCTGATGTTGGCAACCCTTGCAGCAGGGAATGAATTCTCATTCCTAGGACAAGCGGATTTGCCGTTGATCGATCCATCCTTACTATGGGGTGGTCAAGTGGGCGGTTTGATTGATGTTGCGCCGAGTAAAGGCGTTCGTGCCGGTATGCCAGAGACCATTATGTCGGTCACAGCAAGTTACGACTTCGGCAACGGTATGGCGGTCAGCGGTAGTATGGTTGATGTGGATTCGGTCGCATCCGGTCAGTCTTTCGCAGTCACCTTACCAGCCTACACGTTGGTGAATCTCAGCGTGAGTTATGATGCTGAAGACTGGTCTTTGATTGTTGCGGCGAAGAACGTGACCGACGAGCGGTACTTCAGAGCGAACTTCCCAGACCTGTTTTGGTACGACGGTCGTTCTGCCTGAACTGCCACGTCATTATCAAGCGAAATTGGCTTATCGTTTCTAAGGGAATGAGATGTTAATTAAAAAGGGCGCTTAGCGCCCTTTTTTTTGTCAGAGATTTAAGAAACTCGGGCGCTCGTTCTGCTGGCAGGATGCCAGGACTTGCGACAAAAGATCGCCGAGCAGCGTGGTGTCTCAACGGAGTCGATTTTAGTCGGCAATGGCTCGAATGAAATTATTGAGCTATTGGGGCATGCGTTCTTACGGCCAGGGCTAGAAGTGGTGATCGGGGCGCAGGCTTTTATCGTCTATAAGTTGGTGACCCAGTTGTTTGGCGCGACGCCTGTTGAAGTGCCGATGGCTGACTTTGGCCATGACTTAGACGCAATGCTGGCGGCAGTGACGGAGCGTACGCGCCTGTTGTTTGTGGCGAGTCCGAACAATCCGACGGGGGTTGCGAATGCGGCGGCGGATTTGTTGAAGTTGGCTGAAGGCTTGCCGGAGCATGTGATCCTTTGTTTAGACGAGGCGTATGCGGAGTATTTAGATGAGGCGCCGGATTTGTCGGCGGCGATTCATGCGGGGCGAAAGGTCGTGTGCCTGCGGACGTTTTCCAAGATCTATGGACTCGGTGGCTTGCGGGTTGGCTATGCGTATGGTGACCCAGAGTTGATCGCGCTGCTGCATCGAGTGCGTCAGCCATTTAATGTGAATGCGGTGGCGCAGGCGGCGGCCGCCGCGGCACTGAATGATTTGGAGTTTGTTGCAATGTGCCGAACCGAGAATGAAGTGGGGCGTCAGGTGCTCTGCGAGGGGCTCACTGCACTGGGCTTCGAGACGGTTGGCGGCGCGGCGAATTTTGTGTTGAGTCGGGTCGGCAGCGGCGCGGTGGTGTTTGAGGCGCTGCAGCGGCGCGGTTTGATCGTGCGGCCTTTGGCGCCTTATGGAATGGCTGATTTTGTGCGCATCACGATTGGGCGGGCTGACGAGAATCAACGGCTACTGAGCGCCTTGCGTGAATTACTTGAAAGTGGTGAGATCGCAAGTGTCCGATGAGTGGGGCGTGGATCAACTTTCTCGTTTCATTGAGCGCGGTAGCGCTGATGTTGGTGCTGCATGCGTTTCTGGTGATGTGCGAAATCAGTTTGGTTAAGTTCCGCTACGGGGGGGTGAGCGCTCAGGCGCTGGAGCAATTGAAGCGCCGCCGTGGCATTGCTCGCCTAATTGAGAAGAGCGATCAGACGGGGCGTGCGGTTCGTTTTAGTAAGACGCTTTGCACGGTCGCGGTGGGCTTATTACTGATGCCGCTGGTGAGCGATTTTTTTCGCCTGTTCGAGTCGGCGCAGGTGCCGGAGCGCTGGTTGGTTGTGTTGCTGTCTTTTGTGTGTGCGACATCGGTGCATTTTCTGTTTGCGGAGATTTTTCCGCGCGGTTTGGCGATGCGCGATCCGGTGAAAGGGATTCAACGTTCTTATCGGGTGTTGTGGATCTTTCAGATTTTGACGTGCCCTGGGATGCTCTTTTTTCGTGGCTTGAAGCGGATTCTGTTTCGCCGCCTAGGTGTCGACGTCGAGGATGAGTTGAATCCGCTAGATTTGGATGTGCAAATTAGGGCGATGGGTGAGGATAGTCACGCGCTGTCGCCAGTGGTGCGGAAGATTGTGAACCGAGCCTTGCAGATGCAGGAGTTGGTTGTTCAAGACGTTCTGTTACCGCGTAGTCAGGTAGTCATTTGTGACCTAGAAGAAGACTTTAAGGCGAACCTGAAAGTGATGAAGGAGGCGGGGCATACGCGTTTCCCTTTGTGCCATGGGAGCCTCGATGACTGTGTCGGGATCCTGCACATTAAAGACATGTTTCGCCTGAGTGGGTCATTAGCCGCGGTCGATTTAGTCAAGCTGAAGCGAAATGTTGCGACCTTTGAGTTGGAGACACCCTTAGAGACGGCCTTAGAGCGCATGTTGCGGGCGAAGTTTCACATGGCGTTGGCTGTGGATGAATTCGGCGGCATCGTCGGTGTTGTCACCTTCGAGAGTATTCTCGAAGAACTCGTGGGTGAGATTCAGGACGAATTCGATAGCGAAGAGGATCAGATCCGAGCGATACGAGCGCCGCATACCTATCGCATTTCTGGGCTGACGCCGATTCATGATCTTGAGGCGGCGCTCGGTGTTGAGATCGAGAATGACGGGGTATCGACTTTCGGCGGGTTGATTACCGGCGAACTGGGGCGCATTCCCGCGCGTGGGGATACCCTGTCGCTTGCTGGAATGCGAATTACAATTGATGAAGTCGACGAGCGTCGCGTGATTGCAGTTCGGGTGGTGTATAACCGCAGGGCAGGGACCTCGAGCTAGGCGCGACTGGCGCCTGGCGAGGTCAGATTTAGCGCGGTGCGGCGGCAGTCATTCGCTTTGCCGCGCACCTTGGTAAATGCTGGCCAGGAGCTCGCACGAGCCCCCTTTAGGAGGCTTTGATTGTTTGTAGGGCCTGTGCCGCACTCTCGCGTAGGATTGCGCTGAGCTGGAGTAACAAGCTCTCGCGACTTGGAGTGAAGATGAAGCGGTCGCTGCCGAGTTTATTATAGGCATCGACGATTATATCCATCTGTGGGCGACGCATCTGTAACAGGCGTGTCAGCAGGTGATTGAGGTTTTCCGTATTGCCTAGCTCCAGCTCGACTCTGATGAGTTCAGACAGGATTTTTTGATTCGCTGGCGTCCGTTGCATGGCTGTTTTCAGGATTTTTCGTGCTTGCGGGGCCCTATCTATGTTTGAGAAACGGCGCGCGACTGCTAGGTAAGTCTGTGCAGGGTTGTTGGCCTCGTCGATGAAGTACTGTAGGTAAATTTCGCCCAAGTCTGGGCGGTTAGTGCCATAAGATGCAACGGCTCGCAGGCTGTTGAAGATGGCCCATCGTTGTGTTAGCCAGTCTGGACGTTCTTTGAGCAATTCTTCGGAGAAGCTGAGCGCGCCCTCGTAGTCTTTGCTTACTAGGTGGGATTCGATCAGCAGTAGCGCGAATGCATCCACGGCGAATTCGTTCTCCAGTGCTTCTTCGTAAGTGCGGCGGGCGAGATTGATGTTGCCGGTATCTGCAGCAAAGTTTGCGAGTGCTTGGAGCGCACTCTCATCGTCGCGGAATTGCTTCAGCATGCGTTGCGTTTCGCGTTGTTCGCGATCGAAATCTCCAGATTTGTTGTAAATGTAG
>CAJJAX010000005.1 GCA_905182155.1 uncultured Pseudomonadales bacterium | reverse complement strand
ATGTTTGGGTGGTATTTGGTGGCGTTGTAATTCTGGCATCTGTCACTTTCATCACATGGCGCGAAGCAGTGATGGAGCGCAGTCCTGTGACCCCTGTTGTGCATGAGACAAAGGTGTAAGTTTTTTATTGATTGACTAGTCAATTAAACGCTGATTACGATCCCATCTAATATATTAAGGGATTTTGAATGCCAAAAGTTGGAATGGAACCGATCCGACGTTCTGCGTTGGTGCAGGCGACGATCGCTGAAATCGGCGCTGCTGGGAACTTGGGAGTGACCGTTGAGCAAATTGCTAAACGGGCAGGGATGTCGACCGCGCTTGCGCACCACTATTTTGGCGGCAAGGATCAGATTTTCTTAGCTGCGATGCGCCACATCTTGCGCGAGTTTGGAACAGAGGTTTTGCAAGCCTTAGGTCAAGCAACCACGCCTTTCGCGCGTGCATGTGCGATTGTCCAATCCAGTTTCGCACCGTCTTGTTTCGCGCCTGCAACGATCAGTGCGTGGATGACGTTGTACGCCCAATCCCAAAGCAGCGTAGAAACCAAACGGTTGTTAAAGCTGTACCAGCGCCGCCTGCACTCGAATCTTACCCATGCTTTGCGCCCCATTTCCAAACATCCAGAACGGGATGCGCATACTTTGGCTGCATTAATTGATGGGCTCTATCTACGGGCGGCTTTGTCCAGTGCCTGCGACCCCAAAGATGCATGTGATGCCGCGCTGCAAACCCTTCAAACTCTGATCGAGAGTGACCAATGAGCAAGCCGAATATACTGATTTTTATGGTCGATCAATTGAACGGCACGCTGTTCCCCGATGGACCGGCTGAATGGTTACATGCTCCAAATCTGAAAAAGCTGGCAGCGCGGTCAACCCGTTTTAAAAACGCATACACGGCGTCACCTTTGTGTGCTCCGGGGCGTGCTGCGTTCATGTCTGGGCAACTGCCCTCTGACACTGGCGTTTATGATAATGCAGCTGAATTCATATCGTCCATTCCTACCTATGCACACCACCTACGCCGTGCAGGCTATCAAACCTGCCTGTCTGGCAAGATGCACTTTGTTGGCCCTGACCAAATGCATGGGTTTGAAGAACGCTTAACAACAGATATTTATCCAGCTGATTTTGGCTGGACGCCTGATTATCGCAAACCTGGCGAACGAATTGATTGGTGGTATCACAACATGGGCAGCGGTCACGGGTTCTGGTGTTGCTGAAATTTCCAACCAGCTGGAATACGATGACGAAGGTCGCCTATCATGCGACGCGCAAGGTTTATGATCTAGGCGCGCGGCAGAGGATGCGCGCCCGTGGTGCCTGACGGTCAGCTTTACCCATCCGCATGATCCCTACGTGGCCCGCAAAAAATACTGGGATCTGTATGAGGATTGTGATCACCTGCTGCCGCACGGTGCCGTCCATTCCTTACGCAGATCAAGATGCACCCACTCAAAGCGGATTTTCGACGCGAATGACTGGCGGTCTTACGAGATCTCCGAGGACGCAGATCAAAGCGCTCGCGTCGGGCGTATTTTGCCAATATCAGCTATCTTGATGATAAGATCGGTGAGGTTCTGGACGTCCTTGAGACGACCAGACAAGAGGCGACGATCCTATTTGTATCAGATCATGGCGATATGCTGGGGGAACGTGGCCTGTGGTTTAAAATGTCGTTCTTTGAGGGCGCTGCACGGGTGCCTTTGATGATCGCGGCGCCTGAGATGGCCCCGGGCGTTGTCACCGCGCCGGTGTCTACCATCGATGTCTGCCCGACGCTGTGCGATTTGGCGGGGATCAGCATGGCTGAGGTTATGCCCTGGACACATGGTGAAAGCCTGGTGCCTTTGGCTGCGGGCGGGGCACGCGGTCAAGCGGTGGCGATGGAATATGCGGCAGAGGCGTCCTATGCCCCGCTTGTCAGCCTGTGCTCGGGGTGGTGGAAATACAACCGCTGCAAGTCTGGATCGCTGATCAGTTGTTTGATCTGGATGGAGACCCGCATGAGCTGTGACCAACCTTGCAGAGGTCTAAGCAGAACATGCAAAGGAACCTTAACGCAGGCTTAGGGCGACCAATCCCAAGTCCGCTGGGACTTGGACAAGTTCGATGCTGAGATGTCCGCGTAGAGCCAAGCCCGTCGCTGGGTTGTTTACGAAGCGCTGCGCGAAGGCGGCTATTACCCTTGGGATTACCAGCCGCTGCAAAAAGCATCTGAGCGCTACATGCGCAACCACATGGACTTAAACAACGTCGAAGACGACGCCCGATATCCACGCGGGGAATAGCGCTGCAGCCTACATCCCTTACCCTACTTTCTTGCGCCGGAGGCGAGCCATACCATGAGCTACCCAACCCATCCAACAGCCAGCCACTTCATTAATGGTCAATATGTCGAGGATACAGCTGGTACCCCAATCGACGTGATCTATCCTGCAACGGGTGAAAAGATCGCAACCGTTTATTCCGCGACCCCTGCAATCATTGCGCAAGCGTTGGATGCGGCAAAGGCGGCTCAAGCGTCGTGGGCTAAAATGTCGGGAACAGAACGCGGTCGTATTCTGCGTCGCGCAGCGGACATCATGCGCGAACGCAATCATGACCTGAGCGTTCTTGAGACGTTTGACACGGGTAAGCCGTATCAAGAAACAATAGCGGTTGATGCCACTTCTGGCGCAGATGCGCTTGAATACTTTGGTGGTATGGCAGCGACACTCACCGGCGAGCACATCCAGTTGGGCGAAGACTGGGTTTACACGCGCCGTGAAGCTTTGGGTGTTTGTGTGGGTATCGGTGCCTGGAATTATCCAACACAGATTGCCTGCTGGAAAGGTGCGCCCGCATTGGCCTGTGGCAACTCTATGGTGTTCAAACCTTCTGAAACCACACCGCTTTGTGCACTGAAGGTTGCAGAAATTTTGGTCGAAGCAGGTCTGCCTGCAGGTATCTATAATGTCATCCAAGGTATGGGCGATGTCGGTGCTGCATTGGTCACCGATGATCGTGTCGACAAGGTTTCGCTGACAGGCTCTGTGCCGACTGGCAAAAAGGTTTATGCGGCAGCGGCTGCAGGTATTAAACATGTGACGATGGAATTGGGCGGCAAGTCCCCGATGATTGTCTTTGAAGATGCAGACATCGAAAATGCAGTGGGTGGTGCCATCTTGGGGAATTTCTATACAACTGGACAGGTATGTTCCGACAAAACAATCATGGGCAATATGGGTCAAACCGAGTCCTACGGTATGTTGAATGGGCCGCTTTCTGAAACCTTATCGGCTCGAGTGAATTTCTCGCTTAGAAATCGTGATGGTGTGGTTCAAGAGATTGGTGATGGCCAAGACCTTGACGGCCTCGGCACAAAGAATTTTAACGGTCAGATTCAGTGGGATCCAAGTGATAAGTTGTCGCTTAATATTCGCCATAACGGTATGCGAGTTGATCGCCCGTTTGGTGGCGCCAATGGCGGTGGCCTGGTCGTCCTCAACGAGGAAGGTAAGCCTGAAAGAAATTTTCATGCCCTTGTGCCTGGATATCGAGCGATCGATCCGGCCCAGACATCACCCTTAGCGAATGACTTTTTAGTGCCCAATGCGCCGGTTTATGTCTTTACGGATCCGACCACTGGCGCGCAGGTTCAGGCTCAGAATAATCGTGCCGGGATCGATTTTGCTGATTTTGACGGATTTCAAAATGCGGCAGCCTCGCTGGATGGTTTCAACTATAGTAGTCAAGAATCTATGGACGCTTACAACGCTTGCGTGTTCTCCGGTGAAATCAACGGAGGTGACCTCTGCGCGGCATCTAATGGACTTCAGCGGGAAGAGTTTGAGGCGGAGACGACCCAGTTGAATTTGACATACCAGTTGACCGACGATATCGAGCTGAAGTACATCTATGGCTTAAACGAGCTGATGTATCGTCGAACGACGGACGACGACAACACCGCCAGTAAGTTTCACGATCGGCAGTTCTATGTTAACCATGAAGCGGCTTACCAATCTCACGAATTGGTTGGGGTGGTTGATTTCTCGGAAGATTTCAGTCTGACCTCCGGTATCTACTTCTATGACGCAACGATTGATCAGCGTGGTGATTTTTACAGTTCAGTTGGCGAACGCAGGTTTATTGATCCGTACCTCTTCAGTACCGCAATTTTCGGACCAGGTCCGATGACCACGCTTCATGGTGCAAGAGATTCCTGTGCAGGTAGCACGGCTTTCGGTTGTAATCGCAATGACGGAGTGGAAGATCCAGATGCCTACAATATTCAGTTGTCACCATGGCTTGGCGATACCGGCACAGATCCAGATCTGGATGTCCAGTGGGGGCCAAACTCTTTAGGCAGTGACCTGCTCTACCATACCCAAACTAAGAGAAAAGCCTTTGCAGCTTATTCGCAGGGCGTTTGGCAGCTTAACGAGAAGTTTGCGTTAACAGTGGGCCTCAGATATGCGTCTGATGAGCTCATAGCAGAAGAAAATCTCTGGCGCTATTCTGAAACAGGGGGTGATAGTTTTATCCCTAATATTTTCGGCAGCCTCGCGGTCATGAATATGGCGAATGGCGGGTTTGAGTCTGATGCCAGTCTGGTTTCAGAGGCAAATCCTTTCGGTGTGATATTCGATGAGTATGGGCAGCCCACGCCAACCCGATTGGCCGTTAATGGCGGCACCCCGTTCGCCTTAAGCATCTATCGCCCATTTGAGCGAACAGACACCAAAACGACCTTCCGGGTTAACTTGGACTACGACATTAATGATAATGCAATGGTTTACGGGTCAGTCACCTCCGGGCACAGAGCGGGTGGTTACAACCTAGTGTTTTTCAGCAACACACCAAGCTATGAGCCTGAAGCGTTGATCGCCTACGAGTTCGGTTACAAGACGCAGTGGCTCGATAATTCATTACAGTTGAACGGATCGTTCTACATTTACGACTATGAAAATATCCACACGGTGGCAACCGAGGTTAGCTCAATCTTTGGTACCTCGACTTCAACCCTGGCTGCCCCGGGTGCTGAAATCAAAGGGATCGAGGCAGAGTTGACGTGGCTTGCGACCGATCGATTGACGTTAGGCGGGAACTTTAGCTTTACGCCGAACAAGTACACCGAGGATCTCGTTATGCTGGACCCGGTTCGCTCTAATGCGCCTGCTTCGCTCTTCGGTGCTGTGCAGTCTGCGAACAACATCAACGGTAATCAACTTCTGCAAGTGCCTGAGTCGAAGTTCAATGGCTGGGTTAGTCATGTAACGCCTTTGCCTTCCGGTTCAACCTTGATGTTTACGAGTAGCTATAGCTGGATTAGCGAAGTTTATTACTCGCCCTTCCAAAACGACAACGACAAGGCGGCCAGTTATGGCCGACTCGACATGAGAGCTAGCTGGACCTCAGCTGATGGGAAAATGATTCTTTCTGGATTTGTAAACAATGTTTTAGATGACGTTGGTGTCTTGCAGATCCTGAGAGAAGGCGAGTCTGAGCACTTTCGGCAATCTGCTGGAACGACGCTACCCCGTCTGATGGGGATTGAGTTCACGGTTTCGATGAACGCAATGAATTAAGCTGATTCGAGTGTAAAAAGGCGGCCATTGGCCGCCTTTTTTATTTGTGAGCAGTTAGGCTGAGTTAATTATGATCCTCCGGCGTTGAAATCAGGGAAGATTTCTAAGCTGCCGTGTTGTGACCAAGGATTGGTCTCGCTCGATGCTGTGGCCACCTATCGATTTCGTTTCGAGCGGAAGGGGTCCCCTGTAATCAACTCTAAAACAGAGCAATGATTATTCTACGGGGATTAAAATGGGAAGTTTACTAAAGCAGTTTAACCAACGCGGCGACCAAAACAGTCGATCGCGCTTGGCGTTATGTGTGGTTTTGGGTATTGGTATGCCCTCTGCATCGATTGCAGTCGCGGAACAAACTGGCCGGAAAATTGAAGAGGTGATTGTAACCGCCGAGCGCCGGGAGGCATCGATTCAGGATACGTCGATGTCAATCACGGCCTTTACCACAGAGTTTATGGATGATTTCGGGATTCGAAAACCAAGAAGATTTTCAAAACTTCATCCCCGCGACCACCATTCAGCCTTATGACGCCACTGTCCGAGGCGTAGGGCGCAACTTCCGTGCCCTCGGCGGGGACCCCGGTGTTGCGGTTTATATGAACGGTGTTTACTCAGAAGACCTGCTGACAGCAACCGCACAAACCTTCTGGGATGTTGCGCGGGTTGAAGTTCTGCGTGGACCCCAAGGGACACTTTATGGTCGCAACGCGATTGGCGGCGCCATTAATATTCTCTATAAAAAGCCTCAACAAGAAATGGACTGGTCGATGAAGTCCATCATGGGGAACGCGGGTCAGTTGGAATCCTATGGGATGCTGAATGGCGCGCTGAGCGATACGGTCTCGGCTCGGGTTAATTTCGCCCTTAGAAACCGCGATGGTGCCGTTGAAGAATTGGGCGATGGTCAAGCCACAGACGGCTTGGGGGTTAAGAATTTTAACGGTCAGCTTCAGTGGGACCCCAGTGATCAGCTCTCGGTCAACATTCGACACAATGGCATGCGAACCGATCGACCCGTCGGCGGCGCCAATGGTGGCGGCCTGGTGGTATTGAACGAAGAGGGTCAAGCCTCTAGAAATTATCACGCGCTGGTACCTGGTTATCGAGCGATTGATCCGGCTCAGACGGACCCGGTTGCAAGCGATTTCTTGCTGCCTTCCGCGCCGGTTTACACCTTCACGGATCCAGTAACAGGTGCGATGGTTCAAGCTCAGAATAACCGGGCTGGGATCGACTATGGGGATTTCAATGGCCGGCAAAATGCCGCAGCGTCTCTGGATGGGTTCAACTACACGAGTCAAGCTTCGATGGATGCCTATAATGAGTGCGTCTTTGCCGGCGAGATCAACGGGTCTGACGTTTGTGCGGCGACCAATGGTCTGAACCGAGAGGAATTTGAAGGCGATACCACCCAGTTGAATGTGAGTTATCAATTAACCGACAAGATTGAGTTGAAGTATGTTTTTGGCTATAACGAAATCATGTACCGTCGAACGACAGATGATGACAATACTGCCAGTAAGTTCCACGATCGTCAGTTCTATGTGAATCATGAGGCCAGTTACGAGTCGCATGAATTGATGGCGTTCATGGATCTTACAGACAACCTGACCCTGACCTCTGGGATCTTCTTTTATGATGCCACCATCGATCAACGGGGTGATCTGTATAGCGCGGCGGGCGAAAGTCGGTTTATCAACCCTTACGTCGATAACACCGCCTTGTCAGCCGGTGCTGCCAGTGTTTTAGGACCGATTTTACGCCCTGACCTCCCTGCTGAGGTTGCGGGTGCTGCGTTTACCGGGCTGCCCATCTCTGGATTGTTGAGCCAGCAGGCGTTGTCGCTGCACTCCGCGCGGGATGCGTGCGCAGGGCAGCGATTCGCCCTACTGTCAGCGCAACGGTTCGATTGGTGTCACGGATCCTGCTTTAGAAAACCCAAGTCGGAACCTCTTGTCGGCTGTTTGGCTCGGTGATAACGGTACGAACCCTGATCTGGACGTTCAATGGGGGCCGAATACGTTGGGCTCCGATGTGCTGTATCATACCCAAACTGAGCGAGAAGCCTTTGCCGCTTATAGTCAAGGCGTTTGGCAAATCAACGATCAGTTCGCACTGACGGTCGGCTTGCGATACGCCTCCGATAAAGTGTTGGCCGAAGAAAACCTGTTCCGTTACACGGAAAGTGTCATTAGTGGCCTGATCCCTTTTTGGGGTGGTGTCTTCGGGATCAATGCTGTCAATGGCGGTTTTGTCACGGATGCCTCGCTGATCTCGGCTCAAAACCCTTTGGGTCACGTTTTTGATGAATATGGTCAACCGACGCCAACGCGCTTGGCGACCAATGGCGGGTTCCCGATTGCGGTGAGTCTTTACCGACCCTACGAGCGTAAAGACACCAAGACCACCTTCCGGGTGAATCTTGATTACGATGTGACTGACAATGCCATGGTGTATGCCTCGGTCACATCCGGTCATCGAGGTGGCGGTTACAATCTGTTATTTTTCAGCAAGACGCCAACTTACGATCCTGAAGCTTTAGTGGCCTATGAGTTCGGATACAAAACCCAATGGCTTGATAACGCGCTTCAGTTAAATGGTTCTTTTTACTACTACGACTATGAAAATATTCATACGGTCGCGACCGAAGTGAGCGCCTTCTTTGGGACATCGACCTCCGTTCTTGCGGCACCTGGTGCAGAAATTACTGGGATGGAAGCAGAGCTGACCTGGCTGGCAACAGATCAGTTAACGGTCGGGGGTAACTTCAGCTACACACCAAATGAATACTCAGAAGATCTGTTTATTCTTGATCCTGCGGGATTTGACGCACCGGCATCTTTGTTTGGTGCAGCAACCGCTCAGAAAAACATCAAAGGCAATCAGTTGTTGCAAGTGCCTGAGTCTAAGTTTAACGGTTGGGTGTCGCATGTAACGCCTTTGGCATCTGGTAGTACGCTCACGTTTAGCGGATCCTACAGCTGGATTGATGATGTGTATTACTCGCCGTTCGAAAATGAAGATGAGATGGCTGAGGCTTATGGCCGATTGGATATGCGCGCTTCTTGGGCTTCGGCTGATGGGCGAATGATCGTGTCAGGTTTCATCAACAATGTGTTAGACGATGTCGGTGTATTGCAAGTGCTGCGCCATGGCGAAGAAGAATTCTTCCGTCAGACCGCAGGGACCACCTTGCCTAGGCTAATGGGGATCGAATTTACAGTGTCTATGAACGCTATGAATTAACGTTAACGCGTTCGGAAAAGGCGGCCATCGGCCGCCTTTTTTATTTGTGACATCCGGGGTGTATTCAGGTAGACTCCTCGAGCTGGTTAGATGACCGCACCTATTTATGACCGCGTAGTTTGTGTAACACTTTCGTTTTCTTCCTCCGCTCGTAAGTATTTTGAAGTCTCTCAGCCTTCAGGTAGTGATTGCTGCTTTGAAGAAAACTCACTTGCAAGGAAAGAAACATGGCAACAGTACGTGGACAAGTAAAATGGTTTGACGACCAAAAAGGTTATGGTTTTATCTCTCAGGAAGGTGGTAAGGATGTATTCGTACATTTTCGCGCTATTACCTCACCAGGCGTTTCATCGCTTAGAGATGGCCAAGAAGTAGAGTTCGAAGTACAGCAGGGCGACAAAGGCTTGCAGGCAGCGAACGTAACGGTTGTTTAATCGATCGTAAGAAAGCTCGAAACCGGATTAGGCCTTGTGTCTAATCCGGTTTTTTCTTTTGTGGTGTTTGACTTTTCCTGGGCCCGCTTCAAACTTCTCCCAGTCTCCCAGTCTCCCAGTCTCCCAGTCTCCCAGTCTCCCCTAAGCGCATGAGCAATGGTTGCCGATAGGCTGCCTCGAAGGTGCGCGCAACGTCGCCATCCAGGCCGCTTTCGTTAACCCTCACCTCGCCTCACTTTGTTGGGTTTTTGGTTCGCTGTCGTTCAGCTTAACGTCATAAAAACCGAGTAAACTGAGCACTCGAAATGCTGAGGCGTCCTCAAATGGTTTGGTTTGTCCGCGTGATGCTGGTTTTATGTTTGATGGGTTGTAAAACTGCGCCGATTGTCGATCAAGCGGGGATTGACCCTGAGCGCTATCAGGCGGATCTCAAGGCGTGTCAGTACTATGCAGGCCAGGTTAACAGCGCCCGCATTGTCGCAAGCAAAGGGGCGCTGACCGGTCTCTTTGGTGGGTTGCTGGGCTTAGCCGTTGGTAGCGAATCAAATGCCAAAAAGTCCGCCGGCGCAGGCGTTGCCGCAGGTGGTGCGAAGGGTTTGGCCGACGCAGAAGCAAAAAAGGCCAAGGTTGCGCGGCAATGCTTACGAAGTCGCGGTTATATCGTTTACGACTAGCGCTGATAATCTTTAGCAATGCGCAGCTTATCCCGCTGCCAATCACGTTCTTTGATGGTGGCGCGTTTGTCGTGTTCTTTTTTACCGGACGCGAGTGCCAATTCGCACTTAACCAGGGGGCCCTTCCAATAAAGCGCCAAGGGCACGCAGGTAAACCCTTTTTGTTGCACGCTGCCAATTAAGCGCGCGATTTCGCGGCGGTTAAGCAGCAGTTTTCGATTACGTTGCGCGTCAGGGACCACATGCGTTGAGGCGGAATGCAGTGGCGTGATGTTGGCCCCCAAGAGAAATGCCTCGTTGCGCTTGAAGAAGATATAGGTGTCGGTCAGCTGGATCCGGCCAGCTCGAATGGACTTCAGTTCCCAACCCTCTAATACCAATCCGGCTTCGAATTTTTCATGGAAATGGTATTCGAAACCCGCTTTCTTGTTTTTAGCGATGGTCCCTGGGTTCGATTTCTTTTTGGTAGCCAATGTCTTTACTCAACAGGAAGGCGTCTATTGTACGTTGGAATGGATGACTTGTGGATGCAAGACAAAATGGTGACAATAAAATGCGCAACAGAGGAAGTGGCATGCTAAATCAATCAGAGTCGATGCATGGGATGTGGTCGTCCCGTCTTATGTTTATTTTTGCAGCCGCTGGGTCCGCCGTTGGTTTGGGTAATATTTGGGGCTTTCCTTATAAAGCAGGAACTAACGGCGGCGGTGCATTTGTACTTATCTATTTAGGTTGCATTTTGTTGATTGGCGTGCCAGTTATGATGTCCGAAGTGTTGATTGGTCGCAATGGTCGTCAAAGCCCGATCAACGCGATGTTGGTGTTGGCCAAGGCGTCTGGCGCGAGCCCAGCCTGGTCGGTGATTGGTTGGATGGGGGCGCTTGCCGGGTTCATGATTTTGTCGTTTTACGGGGTTATCGCCGGCTGGGCAATGGCCTATGTTGCGGACATGGTTTCCGGCAACTTCGTTGGAATTGAGGCCGATGCTGCGGCGAAAAGTTTTGAGGGCTTTATTGGAGATCCCCTGAAAGTGGTGGGCTGGCAGACAGCCTTCATGGCGCTAACCATTGCCATTGCAGCCCGCGGGGTTGGACGGGGCCTTGAGGTGACCGTTCGGTATTTAATGCCTGCGCTGTTTCTGCTCTTGGTGGTCTTGGTGTTGTACTCCGCGTTGACGACCGGCCATTTTGTTGAAGGTTTAACCTTCTTGTTCCAACCAAATTTTGATGATTTCAGTCCTAACAGTTTGATTACGGCCATGGGGCAAGCATTTTTTACCCTGAGCTTGGGTATGGGCGCGATTATGGCCTACGGCGCCTACATGCCGAAGGGTTCGTCGATTATTGGCACCGCAGCAACCATCGCGTTATTGGACACGGGCGTCGCACTGATGTCTGCGATGGTGATATTCCCCTTAGTGTTTGCCAACGGGCTTGAGAGTTCAGCGGGCCCGGGCCTCATGTTCATTACCCTGCCCATCGCGTTTGGTCAAATGGTTGGCGGTCAAATTTTTGGCACCATCTTTTTTGTCTTGGTTACCTTTGCAGCGATTACCTCCAGCATTTCTCTGCTCGAACCTGCGGTGGCTTGGGTGGTCGAAAAAACGCGCTTAGGACGGGCTCGGGGGGCGGTGCTGGTCGGGTTTATTGCATGGCTGCTTGGCCTCGGCAGCGCCTTGTCCTTTAATTTGGGCGCGGATTGGACCCTGGCCAATGGCATGACGTTCTTCGATGTGATGGATTATGCCTCGAATAATATCTTATTGCCCCTGGGTGGGATCTTGATTGCGATCTTTACCGGTTGGCTGCTGAGTGAGGATCAGGTCCAGGCCCAGCTAGCAGAAGACCAAGGGGCCCTCCCAGCATGGCGGTTTCTGACTCGGTTTATTGCGCCTTTGGGTGTCCTAATCGTGTTTTTGGTTACCATATTTTGAAGGTCGGCTAACGCTTTGAGAGAAATCAAAAGAACAGCGCTGGTGCCCTATGCTTGCGAGGTCGCCTTTGAGGTCGTGAACGAGATAGAGGCGTACTCAGAATTTTTGCCCTGGTGCGCCGAAAGTCAGGTTCTTCAGCGAACTGAGACGGACGTCATCGCGACGCTGGTTCTGGCGAAATCCGGTATTCGGCAGCGTTTCACCACCAAAAATCAGTTGATGTGGCCCACGACCATTGCCTTGTCATTGGTCGATGGTCCGTTCTCGCGGCTTGAAGGGACCTGGCAGTTCGATGCGCTCGGGGAGGCGGGCTGTAAGATCACCTTGGATTTGGGCTTTGAATTTAGCAGTAAGTTGATTGACCAGACCTTTGGACGGGTTTTTGGCGTTGCGGCCGATCGGTTAGTCGACGCGTTTACGGCGCGTTTGGATGACCTTCATGGCTGAATTGTCTGCGGAGGTTTGCTTTGCATCGCCCAGCCGTCAGGCCTTGATCGCCGTCACGGTAATACAAGGCACCAGTATTCGGGCAGCGGTGATGCAGTCTTTGTTGCCGACAATGTTCCCCGAGTATGATTTTTCGGGATTACCCTGTGGGATTTTCGGTCAGGCAGTCGATGCTGATCATGCGGTTCAGGCTGGGGACCGGATTGAGGTTTACCGCCCATTAATTAATGACCCGAAGCAACGTCGCCGCAATCGAGCCGGACGTTAGGTTTGATCGGTGTCTTTGGCGCTGCTCGGAACATAATCCCCTTCGAATCGAACCAGGCGGTCGTTCTCGAAGACAATGATGAGTTCTTGCTTGATGACCGCTTGGTCTGGATAGGCGATGGTATAAATATAATTCCACCGGTTCGTATCAAACGAATCCGTAAGCACTGGGTTGCCCAGTACAAATTGGATTTGAGCGCGGGTCATCCCAGGCTTTAATTTATCAATCATTTCCTGCGAAACAATATTGCCCTGCTGGATGGCTAATTTATAGACACCCGGGAATTCGATGCTGGCGCAACTAAAAAGGCTCGTCAAAAGTAAGAGCAATGGTATTTTTCGGTTCAAATTCACAACGATTGATCTCTAGATTTGTCGAAAGGTAGGCAACCTGTTCCCGCTGGGTCACGACTTGGGGCATTGTATCGTATAATGCGAGCTCAGCTAAGAGAATCTGACGAGTACTTATGACGGCAGAAACCCAAGATCTCAAAGACGCAGGCCTGAAAATTACGTTGCCCAGGCTCAAAATCCTTCATGCCCTAGAAACATCACAAGTTCGCCATGTCAGTGCGGAAGATGTCTATCGATTGCTGCTCGATCGGGGTGAGGAAATTGGTCTTGCAACCGTGTATCGCGTGTTGACCCAATTTGAAGATGCCGGGCTGGTGACGCGGCACCATTTTGAGGGCGGACATTCGATCTTTGAATTATCGCCAGATGCGCACCACGATCACATCGTTTGCGTAAAATGCGGCCGAGTTGAGGAGTTTACCGATCGAGAGATTGAAAAACGGCAAGAAGCGATCGCGCTTGAAATGGGTTTTGAGCTAACCGATCATCAGCTCAACATGTACGGTTTGTGCCCGGCTTGCCGTTAAATCCGCTTGGGTTGAACGGTGGATTATCTCGATTGCGCGGTCATCATCATTTCCCGAGCGTGGGCGAGTGATTTTTCGGTAATCTCAATGCCGCTCAGCATTCTGGCGATTTCTTCGACCCGACCCGACGCGCTTAATGGCTCGATGGCGGTTGCATTGATGTCTTTCGTGACCTTGAAGTGATTGTGGCCCTGGGCCGCCACCTGCCCTAAGTGGGTGACGCACAGGACCTGAGCCTGGGCGCTGAGCGTTCTTAAAAGTGCGCCAACAGTCTGGGCAACGCCTCCCCCAATGCCCACGTCGACCTCATCGAAAATGATCGTGCCGACCGCGCTCGTGCCCAGCGTTGCCACCTGGATGGCAAGGCTAATTCTTGAGAGCTCTCCGCCAGACGCGATTTTATTGAGTGGCTGTGGTGTTTGCCCTGGATTTGTCGCGATTAAAAAGGTGGTTTCTTCCAGGCCAAATCGAGTCGGTTGATTGTAAGGCGCAAGGCTAACCTCAAGGCAGGCATTCCCCATTCCCATTTGCGTGAGCAGGTTTTTAACCGTTTTCTCGATTTTTAATTTGCCCTTGGCTCTTTTTTTGGACAAATGAGTTGCTGCGGCGTCCCAATTATTTTTCGCAGTTTGGATGTCGTCGCTCAGTGTTTCGACCGCGGCATCTGAATCGCTCAATTGCGTCAGTTCATCGCTCAAGGTTGCTTGCAGTGTGATGAGCTGCTCGGGTGGGCACCGATGCTTTCTGGAAATGTCATGAATTTGTTGCATTCGATGCTCAACCCATTGCAACCGTTCCGGGTTGGCCTGACTGACATCGAGGTATCGCAGCAGGTCTCGATTGAGTTCGTCAATTTGGAGCAAGGATTGCTCTAATTGATCGCGCATTGCGGTCAGGTTGGGGTCCTTTATTTTACCCAGGGCAAGACGGGCGGTCTGCAGTGCGGCTAAACCGCCGCCGCGATCGTCATCGTTGATTAATCTCTGGGCCTGTTGGGCAAAGCTCAGATTTTCATCGGCATTAGCCAGCTGCAATAATTCTGTATCCAGGGCGTTGACCTCGCCGTGCTGCAGGTCGAGCTTGGCGAGTTCATCGAGTTGATAGTCTAGAAATCCAATGCGGTCTGCTCGGTCCTTTTTACTGGCTAGAAGCTCGGCTTGTCTCGCTTGTAATGCGGACCAGGCCTCGAATAAAACCGCAACCTTGGCAGCTTGGGGCGTGGCGGCTGCGAATTCGTCGAGCAGGTGCCGCTGGCTGTCTCGTTTGAGTAGCGCTTGATGCTCGTGTTGGGCGTGAATATCCAGTAGCGACTGACTGAATGACTTGAGCTCCGACAGGGTCATTGGCGTGCCATTGATGAAGGCGCGACTCGGGCCCTCGGTGTTAATGACTCGTCGAATGACGACCTCTGAATCGCTGCTTTCTACGCCGTGCTCGCCAAGCCAGGCGCGGGCACGGGGCGCTTGATCGAGCGAAAAAATCCCGCACAGCTCGGCTTTGTTTGACGCTTGACCCACGAGGTGGGATTCAGCCCTTTGGCCCATTAATAATGCCAAACCATCGACAACCAAAGATTTTCCGACCCCCGTCTCACCGGTAATCACCGTCATGCCGGGTGCAATCTCAATGCTGATCGAGTCGACTACGGCGAGGTTTTTTATAGACAAATGCGTGAGCATGGCGAAAGGCATCATTGATTTGGGGTTGAATTGAAATGGTAGTCAAATGCACCCAGGAAATACAAGGGTACATTCTTTTTATCTTCGCTTTTTTTAGCCTAGGGTTGCGGCTATATTGTCTGAAATGCCCGGCCCGTTTTTTAATGGAACGATCAAAGTGATTACAACAAAATCTCAAAATTTGTTACGCACGATCGTCGAGAATTATATCGCCGAAGGGCAGCCGGTTGCCTCCGCTCGGCTTGCAGCGGCTGGGGTTTCGATGAGCCCCGCCTCAATTCGATTTATGATGGCCGAGCTGGAAGAGCAAGGGTACCTAAAGTCACCGCATACCTCGGCTGGTAGAATCCCGACAGAGCAGGCTTATCGGTTTTTCGTGGATTCGCTCATCCAGGTAGCGCCACTTGGGGAAGCCGACCTGAATCGGCTATCGCTTCCATTGGATCCCGATATGACGGCCTCAGAGCTGATTCAATCGGCGTCGGGCTTATTGTCAGAAGTGACCCAGCTGGCAGGTCTTGTCACCGTACCAAGACCCAGCCAGTTGAAGTTAAAGCACATCGAGTTTCTGTTGCTGTCGCCGGGTCGGGTGCTTGCGATTCTCGTGCTCAACGATCATGAAGTTGAAAATCGGGTCATCCATATCGAGCAGGCCTATTCAGAAATTGAACTCAAAGAAATTTCTAATTTTTTAAATACTCATTATGCGGGAAAGAGTCTGATAAAAATCCGGGCAGAGCTGGTTAATTCGATGAAAGGTGACCGGTTACAAATGAACCAACTCATGCAGCGCACCCTCGATGTTGCAGATCAAATCTTCGAGCCTGAAGACAACGGCGACTTCGTGGTTGCTGGTCAAGAGAATTTATTAGATGTTGATCAGACTGAAAGGCTCCAGGACCTTCGGGGGTTGTTTAAAGCGTTTTCGCTTAAAGGCGATATTCTTCACGTTCTAGACCGTTGCATGGAATCCGATGGGATTAAGCTCTTCATTGGTCAGGAGTCGGGCTATGAATTGCTCGGTGACTGTAGTCTTGTGACCTCGCCCTACCAGGTCGCAGGCGAGTGTGTCGGTGTTCTGGGCGTGATTGGACCAACTCGGATGGCCTATGATCGAATTATCCCCATTGTCGATGCGACGGCCAGAATGCTAACGGCTGCGATGGATAGCTCCAGGCGGTAGGGGCTTGCTAGGCTCGCTTACCTAGAATTGCAGTTGGCGCGGCATAATTTTCAAAAAATCCCTTGAATTCGATCAATTCAACCCCCATATGGCTGTCTACCTTGGGGAGGAAGTGTCCAACATGACGAATTCAAAGGAAACGCCGCCTGAGCGCAGCGAAGATCAAACTGAAGTGGCGCCCGGCGAAATCCAAGATTTGGAAGACAGCGTGGCGCAAGAGCTTCTCGATCCAGTAATCGATGAGGCCGCATCAGGCCCGCTGCCTGACATCCAGGCGGAGGCGGATAAGTTTCGAGATCTTGCTTTGCGTGCCGAGGCTGAGATGCAGAATTTGCGAAAACGCGCCGAACGCGATGTGCAGAATGCCCATAAGTTCGGCGTTGAGCGTCTTATTCAGAACCTTTTGCCGGTTTTAGATAGTTTAGAAAAGGCGATAGAAACCAGTCTTCAAGCCGAAACCCCTGAGGATGATCCCCAACTTGAGGGTTTGAAGCTGTGCTTTAAGCTGTTTACCGATGTTTTTGAGAAAGAAGGCGTGCAGATGGTTGATCCATTGGGGCAGGCTTTCGATCCCAATGTTCACGAAGCACTATCAATGATTGAAAACCCCGATATGGAGCCCAATTCGGTCATGGTGGTGATTCAAAAAGGCTACCGTTTACACGAGCGATTGGTTCGGCCAGCAATGGTGATCGTCTCCAAATCGCCAGCGGGTGCTTGAAAAAGAATTGAACGGCCTCATTGAGGGGGCATGGATTAGTGGTTGGGCAGTGTTGCCTAAACGAATGGAGAAATGAAATGGCGAAAATAATAGGCATTGATTTAGGAACGACCAACAGCTGCGTTGCAGTATTAGACGGCGGCTCATCAAAAATCATCGAAAATTCAGAGGGCGATCGCACGACCCCTTCGGTTGTTGCTTATACCGATGATGACGAAACACTGGTTGGGCAATCTGCCAAACGGCAGGCTGTCACCAACCCGAACAACACCCTGTTCGCCATCAAGCGGCTTATTGGCCGTCAATTTGAGGACGAGGTGGTCCAGCGCGATATCAAAATGGTGCCTTATGAGATTGTCAAAGCCGACAATGGCGATGCATGGGTGAAAGTTAAAAATGATCGGCTGGCCCCGCCGCAGGTTTCTGCTCAGATCCTCATGAAGATGAAGAAGACGGCCGAGGATTTCTTGGGCGAGGCGGTTACCGAAGCGGTTATTACGGTGCCGGCTTATTTTAATGACTCCCAGCGCCAGGCAACGAAAGACGCAGGGCGAATCGCAGGTTTAGACGTTAAGCGGATCATTAATGAGCCAACGGCTGCGGCCCTCGCTTACGGCATGGACAAGGCGCCGGGTGATTCGACCATCGCGGTATACGACCTAGGGGGCGGTACCTTTGATATCTCGGTGATTGAAATCGCGGATGTTGATGGCGAAAAGCAATTTGAAGTGCTCTCAACCAATGGCGACACATTCCTTGGTGGTGAAGACTTCGATATGCGCATTGTTAATTATCTTGCGGAAGAGTTTAAAAAAGAGAAAGGAATGGATCTCAGTCAGGACTCGCTAGCACTGCAGCGATTAAAAGAAGCCGCTGAAAAAGCGAAGATCGAGTTATCGAGCTCTAGCCAGACAGAAATTAATCTGCCTTACATTACGGCCGATGCCAGTGGTCCAAAGCATTTGGTTTTGAAAATCACTCAAAGCAAGCTCGAATCCCTGGTTGAGGATTTGGTCGATCGAACCCTTGAGCCGCTTCGCGTTGCCTTGAAAGATGCCAGCATGTCGATCTCAGATATCGACGATATTATTCTGGTGGGCGGGCAGACGCGGATGCCGCTGGTTCAGCGTAAAGTCAAAGAGTTCTTTGGAAAAGATGCGCGTAAGGATATTAATCCTGACGAAGCGGTTGCCATGGGCGCGTCAATTCAGGCCGCTGTCTTGGCCGGCGACGTGAAAGATGTCCTGCTGCTTGATGTGACGCCTTTATCGTTGGGTATCGAGACCATGGGCGGCGTGATGAGCTCCTTGATTGAAAAAAACACCACCATCCCAACCCGGAAGTCCCAGGTTTTCTCAACGGCGGAAGATAACCAGCCTGCGGTTACGATCCACGTATTGCAAGGTGAGCGAGAATTGGTCGATGACTGTCGCTCCCTAACCCGATTTGAATCCACCCGCTCCTAGAGGAACACCTCAAATTGAAGTTTCTTTTGATCTTGATGCCAATGGAATATTAAATGTATCTGCTAAAGATAAGGCGACGGGTAAAGAGCAGTCGATTGTGATCAAAGCGTCTTCCGGTCTGTCCGATGCCGAAGCCCACGCCGAAGCCCACGCTGAAGCCCACGCCGAAGATGACAAAAAGTTTGAATCCATGGTGTCTGCGCGCAATACCGCTGATGGCATGATTCACGCGACCCGAAAAACCTTGGAAGAAGCCGCTGATGAGGCCTCAGAGGCCGAGCGCGCAGAGATTGAAACCGCGATTTCTGAACTTGAAGCCGCCTTGAAAGAATCAGACTTGGAAGCGATTGAGGCGAAAACTCAGAAGCTAACCGAGGTATCTCAAGGTCTTGCGCAAAAGATGTATGCCAAGCAAGCAGAAGCAGCCCAGCCAGCAGGTGCGGATGCAGACGCCAGTAGCGGTAGCGCAGAGGGTAACGATGATGCCGTCGATGCTGAATTTGAGGAAGTGAAGGACGAGAAGTAGACTTGACGTTCTTTTTTTAACTCCCCCTAGGATCAGGCACATAGGTTATGGCAAAGCGCGATTATTACGATGTCTTGGGCGTTGACAGAGGTGCCTCTGCGAGCGAGATAAAAAAGGCATTCCGCCGTGTTGCGATGAAGCACCACCCCGATCGAAATGAGGGGAATGTTGAGGCTGAGGAGAAGTTCAAAGAGGCGAGTGAGGCGGCTGAAGTCCTGCTCGATGCTGAAAAGCGATCGACCTATGATCAACATGGGCATGCTGCGTTTGAAGGCGGTGGTGGTCGAGGTGGGTTTGGTAATTCGGGCAATTTTGGTTCGATTTTTGAGGATGTTTTTGGCGACATTTTCTCAGGGGGGCGAGGCCAGAGCCAAGTGCATCGGGGCTCCGATCTAAAATATATTTTAGATATTACCCTTGAAGAAGCCGTTCGAGGGACCAATCCCAAAATCAAAATCCCGACCTTGGTTGAGTGTATGTCTTGCCTTGGATCTGGCGCTAAGTCGGGCACGAAGCCAATGGCCTGCGTTCAGTGCGGTGGCTCCGGTCAGATTACTGCCCGTCAGGGGTTTTTCTCGCTCCAGCAAACCTGTCCACGATGTCGGGGTAAAGGCAAAATTATTTCTGACCCTTGCCCGCCTTGTCGCGGCCAGGGCCGGGTAGAAGAGAAGAAAACCCTGTCGGTTAAGGTGCCGCCGGGCGTCGATACCGGCGTCCGCCTCCGCTCCACCGGCAACGGCGACGCGGGAGTCCGTGGCGGCACCTCCGGTGATTTGTATGTTCAAATGAATGTTCGCGAACATCCTATTTTTACGCGAGATGGTGCAGACCTTTATTGTGAAGTGCCGATCAGTTTCGTGAACGCAGCCCTGGGTGAGCAGTTAGAAATTCCGACACTGGAAGGCAAGGTCAGCCTTAAGGTGCCGGCTGAAACCCAAACCGGAAAGTTGTTTCGGTTGAAAGGCAAGGGGGTCGATATGACCCAGATCCGTGGCGGTGGACTGGGCGACTTGTATTGTAAGATCGTCGTCGAGACGCCGGTGAATCTAAGTGAAGACCAGAAAGCATTGCTCAGAGCGTTTGCCGGCGATCAAGATGCTTCGCAGTCGCCAAAACACGCGTCTTGGTTAAATGGCGTTAAAAGATTTATTGATGCATTGAGAGATTAACTGTTCCAGCCCAACCGCGTGCTTTGCGCTTTGGAGAAACCGATGTCGATAAAGGTGGCGATCGCAGGGATAGCCGGCCGAATGGGCCGAACGCTTGCCGAGCAGGTTCAACGAGTAGACGATCTTGAGTTGATCGGTGGGGTAGAGCGCGCGGGTTCGCCTTGGCTCGGACAGTCCATTGCGACTGGGTTGTCCCTATCTGGCGCGACTGGGTCGATCACGCAAGACCTCGCGGCGCTGCCCGCTTTTGACGTTCTGCTGGATTTTACAACAACCCAATCAACGCTTGTGCATCTGGAAACCTGTCTGACGCGACGCGCGGCAATGGTGATTGGAACCACGGGCTTTATGCCCAACGAAACGATGAAGATTAAGCAGGCATCGAAGCAGATTACGATTGTCCATGCGCACAACTATTCCGTCGGGCTAACGCTTTTACTCGACCTGGTTCAGCAAACCAGTGCAAAGGTGGGTGCTGAGGCTGACGTTGAGATTCTCGAGTGGCACCACAATCAGAAGGTCGATGCGCCGTCGGGGACCGCCTATGCTTTGTTAGACGCGGTCAAGGCGGGCAGGCAAGATGCTGTTGGGCCGAGCGTCCACGGCCGCGAGGGCCTGGTCGGTGCGCGGCCCAAAGGCGAGATTGGGCTGCATGCGGTGCGCGGTGGCGACATCATTGGTGAGCATCAAGTTTTGTTTGCGATGAACGGCGAAAGAATTGAATTGACCCATCGCGCCGCCAGTCGGGCAAACTTTGCCGAAGGCGCCTTGAGGGCCGCGCGTTGGGGGTTTGCCAGCGGTGCGCCAGGGCTTTTTGATATGCGGGACGTTTTGGGGTTAGACCGCGCCGCGAGTGATGGGTCTTGATGGAAATTGGCAGGAGCGCGAGATAACGCTGGTGTCAAAACCGTTGCTGGATTAGAATGCGCGCTTAAGATGACCGATTAAAGATCCCTAAAAAGCGAGAATGGAATGCCCATCTCGCTTTTTTTTGGGCCACTATTTTATGCGGGGGAACAGCCTTGGCGGCAAAAGCAATTCTGGCACTTGCGAGCGGCGACGTTTTTACTGGCCACTCGATTGGCGCGCTTGGGCGCAGCACAGGCGAGGTCGTGTTCAATACGGCCATGACCGGGTATCAGGAGATCCTGACGGACCCGTCCTACGCAAGGCAAATGGTGACCTTAACGCACCCCCATATTGGTAACACGGGATGCAATGCTGAGGATTTTGAGTCCGACGTGGTGCATGCTGCTGGGCTGATTGTTCGAGACCTGCCTTTGGTCGCAAGTAGCTGGCGTAAAGAAGAAAATTTATCGGAATTTCTGAAGCGCCACGGCACGGTTGCAATATCAAACATTGATACCCGGGCGTTAACGCGTATTTTACGATCTAAAGGATCTCAGAATGCCTGTTTAGTCGCAGCCGATGAGATTTCTGACGCGGACGTGGCAGCGGCGTTGCAGGCTGCGACAGCCTTTCCCGGGCTTAAGAATATGGATCTAGCGAGTTCGGTCAGCACGCAGAGCGCCTATGAATGGACGCAACCTTCCTGGGATGGCCTAACCAAAGGGACGGTCAAAAACGACGAACCCTTCCACGTGGTGGCCTTTGATTTTGGGGTTAAGCGCAACATTTTGAGGATGCTCGTCGATCGGGGTTGTCGCCTGACGGTTGTGCCCGCGACGACCACGGCCGCGGCAGCAATGGCGCTGGCCCCGGATGGTATCTTTTTATCCAATGGGCCCGGTGATCCAGAGCCCTGTGGTTATGCGATTGACACATATTCAAACCTTTCTTGAGGCAAGACATCCCAATGTTTGGGATTTGTCTTGGACATCAATTGATGGGACTTGCATCAGGATTGCAAAGACCCAAAAAATGGGTCACGGCCATCATGGCGCCAATCATCCTGTGCAAGATTTAAAGACGGGCGTGGTGATGATTACCAGCCAAAACCATGGGTTTTGCTTGGATGAGTCGCAGCTATCGGATCAAGTCGAGGTCACGCATCGATCGTTGTTTGATGGGACGATTCAAGGGGTGCGTCATAAAACTGCGCCAGCATTTGGGTTTCAAGGTCACCCGGAGGCCAGTCCGGGTCCCCATGATGTCGCGCCGCTCTTCGATCAATTCATAAAGAGCATGACTAAGAGGGTTGGGTAGATGCCAAAACGAGGTGATATTAAAAGTGTTCTGATTATTGGCGCTGGGCCGATTGTTATTGGACAAGCTTGTGAGTTTGATTATTCGGGCGCGCAGGCCTGTAAAGCGCTAAGAGAAGAAGGCTGCCGGGTGATTTTGGTGAACTCAAATCCCGCCACTATTATGACCGATCCAGCAATGGCTGATCATGTGTATTTGTTGCCTTTGACAACTAAGTCCATTATTAAAATTTTAAAAGATCATCCGCACATTGATGCGGTTTTACCAACAATGGGAGGGCAGACAGCCTTAAATCTTTGTATTGAGGCCGACGAAAAAGGTATTTGGACTGATTTTGGGGTTGATATTATTGGAGTACCAAAGAAGCCATTGATAAAGCGGAAGATCGACAGCTTTTCGGTCAGGTCATGAAGTCTATTGGACTCGAGACGCCCAGAAACGGGATTGCCCATTCCCTTGAAGAAGCCAAACAGGTTCAAGCCACTTTAGGGTTTCCGTGCATTATTCGCCCCTCTTTTACCATGGGGGGGTCTGGTGGTGGCATCGCCTATAACCGCAGTGAATTCGAGGAAATTTGTCGGCGCGGACTGGATTTATCGCCGACCAATGAGTTGTTGATAGACGAATCCCTCATCGGCTGGAAAGAGTTCGAAATGGAAGTTGTTCGAGACAAGAACGATAACTGCATTATCGTTTGTTCAATCGAAAACCTTGACCCAATGGGTGTTCACACGGGTGATTCAATAACTGTAGCTCCAGCATTAACGCTCACAGATAAAGAATATCAACGGATGCGGAATGCCTCCATTGAGGTGTTGCGGGCGATTGGCGTAGAAACCGGTGGGTCGAACGTTCAGTTCGGCGTGAGTCCGGAGGATGGTCGCATGGTTGTGATCGAGATGAATCCTCGGGTATCAAGATCTTCCGCTTTGGCCTCTAAAGCAACCGGGTTTCCGATTGCGCGGATTGCGACCAAATTGGCTATTGGGTACACCTTGCCCGAGTTGGCAAATGAGATCACAGGTGGCGTGACGCCCGCCTCATTTGAGCCGGCGATCGATTACATTGTGACCAAGATCCCAAGATTTACCTTTGAAAAATTTCCAGAAGCCGACAATACGCTAACAACTCAGATGAAAAGTGTGGGTGAAGTCATGGCTATGGGCCGCACTTTCCAAGAATCGATCCAAAAAGCACTTCGGGGTTTAGAGGTTGGGATTAACGGGTTTTCACCCCTGGTGGATTTGGCGGATGAGGGCGCCTTGGCCCTCATACAGCACGAGCTTCGAGTGCCTGGCGCGGAACGAATTTTGTATGTTGCCGATGCCTTTCGTTTTGGCCTGTCTTTGTCAGAGGTCGGGGATCTTTCAAGTATTGATCCGTGGTTCCTCGCCCACATTGAGTTTCTGATCGAGCAAGAGCAACAGCTGAGCGGCAAGGCCCTCGCAGATTTAGACTTCGATGGGTTCTTTGAATTGAAGCGGCAGGGCTTTTCCGATAGCCGGATGGCTGAATTGCTGCAGGTTGTTGAGGCGGATGTTCGGGCGGCGCGATTGGAGTTAGGGATAAAACCCGTTTATAAGCGGGTTGACAGCTGCGCCGCTGAGTTTGCGTCGCCAACCGCTTATCTTTATTCGACCTATGAAACCGTGTGTGAAGCGGCGCCGACGAGCCGCGAAAAGATCATGGTTTTGGGTGGTGGCCCAAATCGAATTGGTCAAGGTATCGAGTTTGATTATTGCTGTGTTCACGCCGCGTTGGCGATGCGTGAAGGTGGCTATGAAACCATCATGATCAATTGTAATCCCGAGACGGTTAGTACCGATTTTGATACCTCCGATCGGCTCTACTTTGAGCCTTTGACCCTTGAGGATGTGCTGGCAATCGTTGAGATTGAGCAACCGACGGGCGTCATCATTCAATTTGGCGGTCAGACGCCACTCAAACTCGCTCGCGACTTGGAAGCGGCGGGAGTGAAAATTATTGGCACGTCCCCGGATGCGATCGACAAGGCGGAAGACCGGGAGCGCTTCCAGCAAATGTTGCATCAGCTGGGCTTAAAACAACCCGCCAATCGAATTGTGCGGACGGTTGAGGAAGGCCTCGTTGGTGCTGCGGAGATTGGCTATCCGCTGGTGGTTCGGCCCTCGTATGTGCTGGGTGGGCGCGCGATGGAGATCGTCCACAAGGCCAGTGAGCTCGAATATTATTTGAAAAATGCTGTGGTCGTCACACCCGACTCACCGGTACTTCTGGACCGGTTTTTGGATCTCGCAATTGAGGTTGATGTCGATGCGGTGTGTGATGGCGAGCAAGTGGTGATCGGCGCGATCATGCAACATATCGAGCAAGCGGGGGTCCATTCTGGTGATTCAGCGTGTTCTTTGCCGCCTTACAGTTTGAGCGATGAGCTCATCACGGAAATTGAGGTGCAGGTCGTTGCAATGGCGATGGCCTTGGAGGTTGTCGGTCTGATGAACGTTCAGCTCGCGGTACAGGCAGGTCAAATATTTGTCCTGGAGGTTAATCCCCGCGCATCCAGAACCGTGCCCTTTGTTTCAAAATGCATTGGTCGTTCTTTAGCTAAAATTGCCGCAAGGTGTATGGCGGGGACGTCGCTTAAAGATCAGGGCTTCACTCAGCAAATTAAGCCAGATTATTTTCACGTTAAAGAAGCGGTTTTCCCATTTGGTAAATTTCCAGGCGTTGATCCGATTTTAGGACCGGAGATGAAGTCCACCGGTGAGGTGATGGGAATTGGCAGAACCTTCGGCGAGGCGTATGGCAAGGCGCAGTTGGGCGCAGATGACGAGATCCCGGCCCAGGGCCGGGTCTTTTTGAGTGTGCGGGACCCAGACAAAGATCAGCTGGTTGGCATTGCCAAAGACCTGCTAGATTTGGGTTTTAAGCTCTGCGCAACCCGGGGAACAGCTAGTGTGATTGCCGATGCAGGTTTGACCGTTGAGGTGATGAATAAAGTGATGGAAGGGCGCCCAAATATTACCGATGCCATCAAAAATAATGAAATTAACTTTATTATCAACACGACAGAAGGTCAGCAAGCAATCAAGGATTCGTTCGCGATTCGGCGCAACGCCTTGCAGCATAATGTGTGCTATACGACGACGATGGCGGGTGGTCGAGCAAGCATTGAAGCCTTGCGCCATCGTGCTGAAATGCAAGTATACTGTCTCCAAGAGATGCATGCTGCGCTCTTAGATCGGCCTGGGGTGAACACAATGAAGTTAGGCAGTTAGTTATGGTTAAGACGCCAATGACCGCCGAGGGTGCCGAAGCCCTGCGGCTTGAATTAAAACGTTTGACGTCGACAGAGCGGCCTCGAATTGTGAAAGAAATTACGGCGGCTTTAGCGCAGGGCGACCTTCGTGAGAACGCCGAGTTTCAGTATGCTAAAGAAGAGCAGGGTCATATTGAAGGTAGAATCTCAGAGATTGCAGCAAAGCTGGGCGCGGCTCAAATTATCAATATTAACGAGATCCCAAAATCCGGAAAGGTTATTTTTGGGGTCACTGTTCGGTTGTTAAATTTAGACAATGATGAAGAAGTCACTTACAAAATTGTTGGGGATGACGAAGCGGACATTAAGGTCAACAAAATCTCGATTTATTCACCGGTTGCTCGCAGCTTGATTGGGAAGCAGCAGGATGATGTTGTTCTCATTCAAATCCCATCAGGTCAGATTGAGTACGAGATCTTATCGGTTGAGCACTTGTAGAACGGCAGACGCGTTGACCGCGGCTGGCTGGTCAATCGTTCGGGCAATAAGGCGTCTAGGCAAGGCGGTCTCTAGACAAAGCGGTCTCTAGACAAAGCGGCCTATAGACAAGGCGGCCAGCGATTGTTGGCGAGAATTTTGGTTTTATGGGTGCCTGACGAGGTTGGATAGGGCGGGGTTTGGCTCACTTGACGCTCGAAGAATCAGCGCAATACCGCCAATCGTTTGAATGACGGTCGCGTGAGTTGCGTTGACGAGTTCGGCAAGGATTGCTTTTCTTGATTCTCGGTCCGAAATAATTCGGATTTTAATCAGTTCATGGTCGTCCAAGGCTCGATTCAACTCAGTCATTACCGTTTCAGAAAGGCCTTTCGCGGCAATCGTGACGATTGGGTCGAGAATGTGGCCAATGGCCCGGTAGTGTTTCTTTTGTTGTTGGGTTTGCATGGTTGGATCCAAAAAGACCCATTGTACGTCATCGATGGGGTCCGAGGTGCATGCACAATGAAAAAATCTAAAACCAGTCAGCGCTGGCTCACTGAGCACGAGCAAGACCCCTATGTCTTACAAGCGCGGATCGACGGCTATCGATCGAGAGCGGTTTATAAATTGTCGAGAAAGATCGTCTAATCCGATCGGGGATGACAATCGTAGATCTAGGGTCAACACCAGGAGGATGGTCGCAAGTAGCTGCTCGCCTGGTTGGTCATGATGGCAGGGTTCACGCACTGGATATACTGCCAATGGACGCCATTGCCGGCGTAGACTTTATTGAGGGTGATTTTACCGAAGAATCCGTATTTGAAGAACTTTTGAATTTAATTGAAAATCGGCCTGTGGACCTTGTAATTTCTGATATAGCCCCCAATTTAAGTGGTATGACGTCGGTGGATTTGCCTCGGAGCATTGATTTAATTGAGCTTGCGATGGACTTTGCTAAGACCTGGTTAAGACCCGGTGGCCACTTTGTGGCGAAAGCCTTTGAAGGCGAGGGGATTGATACTCTTAGACAACAGATTCGTATGACTTATGATAAACAGGTTAATATTAAACCAAAGGCCTCTCGTGGACGATCACGCGAGATTTATTTGGTTGGGCTAGGAAAGAAGTAAGGGTGAGAGTCTGATCACATTGTTTTCTAGGCGTTAGCGTCATGAGGGCCTGGCGCGGGATGTTGGATGCCAACCTGCTAAGGCAGCGGTCGGTTTGAAGTTGAGTCGGAAAATAGACACGTTTAAGAGAGATCGGCACTAGAATACGTTTGCCGGTTGGGGCCAGCTCGATTGAGGTTCTTGCTCGATCGATGGCTGGTAGCAAGGCGGGCGCGCAACAGCGCCTGCGGACAAGAGATGAACTTTGTTAGTCTATGAAGCTTGCCGTCGAGGCGATCAGCATAGTAACCAGCACCCAGTAGCGAGGAATCAATGTGAACGACATGGGCAAAAATATCTTACTTTGGCTGGTGATCGCCGTTGTTTTGTTAACGGTATTTCAAAATTTCAACGTCAGTCGACCGCCTGAGGAAGTCCCGTATTCAACTTTTTTAGAACTGGTGAATGGTAATCAGGTTCGCTCAGTGGAAGTGGATGGCTTAATCATTCGCGGCGAGCGATCCGACGGCATCTCTTTTGAAACCGTTCAACCACAAATCGTCGACAAGGCGTTGATCGATGATTTGGTTAGCCACAATGTTGCCTTTCAGGGCGAGCGACCGGAGCAACAAAGCATCTGGATGCAGTTGCTTGTGGCAAGCTTTCCAATCCTCGTGATTATCGCCGTCTTCATGTTTTTCATGCGACAAATGCAAGGTGGTGCGGGCGGAAAAGGCGGGCCTTTATCGTTCGGCAAAAGCAAGGCCAAGTTGTTGGGTGAGGATCAAATTAAAACCACCTTCGCGGATGTTGCCGGGGTTGATGAGGCCAAGGAAGAAGTTAAAGAGCTGGTGGATTTTTTAAGAGACGCCAGGGAAGTTCCAAAAGTTGGGCGGTAGAATTCCGCGGGGCCACTGAACTGGTTGGCCAGACGGGTCCTCGTTTTGGCCAAAGCCATCGCGGTGACCGCCGAGGTCCAGTTCTTTTCAGATCTCTGGATCGGATTTTGTGGAAATGTTTGTGGGCGTGGGTGCATCTCGCGTGCGTGACATGTTTGAGCAAGCCAAGAAGAATCAGCCCTGCATTATCTTTATTGATGAGATCGATGCGGTTGGCCGGCATCGTGGGCGCGGGCTCGGCGGCGGTCACGACGAGCGCGAGCAAACGCTCAACCAGTTGTTGGTAGAAATGGATGGTTTTGAGGGCAACGAAGGCATTATTGTCATTGCGTCGCACCAACCGACCGGATGTGTTGGACAAGCGCTTGTTGCGACCTGGTCGTTTTGACCGTCAGGTATACGTAGCCTTACCAGACATTCGTGGGCGCGAACAAATTCTTAATGTACACCTCAAAAAAGTACCTCTAGGCGACGACGTGAAAGCCAAGTTAATCGCGCGTGGAACGCCAGGCTTTTCGGGTGCAGATTTAGCTAACCTAGTGAACGAGGCCGCTTTGTTTACGGCGCGTTTAAATAAGCGCACCGTGGGCATGGATGAGTTAGAGAAGGCTAAAGACAAAATCATGATGGGGGCTGAGCGCAAATCTATGGTCATGCAGCCTAAAGAAAAGCTCAACACGGCTTATCATGAAGCGGGCCATGCCATTGTTGGACGTTTGGTGCCAGATCACGATCCCGTTTATAAGGTGACTATTATTCCTCGTGGTCGAGCTTTAGGCGTGACCATGTTCTTGCCTGAGGAAGATCGCTATAGCTTGTCTCGCCAAGGTATTTTGAGTCAAATTTGTAGTTTGTATGGTGGTCGTATTGCTGAAGAAATGACCTTAGGTAAAGAGGGCGTGACTACTGGAGCTTCCAACGATATTCAGCGTGCGACACAACTGGCGCGTAACATGGTGACTAAGTGGGGCCTGTCAGAAAAATTAGGTCCACTGCTTTATGAATCAGAAGACGCTGATCCGTTTAGTGGAGCACAAGGCCAGGGCGCCAAAGGTTTCTCTGATGAAACAACAGCAGTTATTGATAGCGAAATAAAAGAAATTATTGATACTTGTTACGAGCGTGCCAATGTTATTTTACATGACAATCGCGACATCCTAGATGCTATGGCGAATGCCTTGATGAAGTATGAAACCATTGACTCAGGTCAGTTGGATCAATTGTTAGCTCGTGAAGATGTGTCTGCGCCAGAAGGTTGGGACGATCAGGATCGTAATAGTAGCGGTTCAGACATTGATGGTAATGCTAGTGCCGCCTCAGCGGATGACCAGGCCACTGTTGCTGAATCTGATCTAGACGCAGACAACAGTGATGTGCCAGGTGCAGACGAAGCGCCAAGCTAAGATGTTGTTTGGTGACCAGCGGCTTAACTTGTCAGAGCCACATGTTATGGGAGTGTTAAATGTCACTCCCGATTCTTTTTCTGATGGTGGCAGCGCCATGGTGGCAGAGGGCGCCAGTTTTCTCGACATTGGAGGTGAATCAACCCGCCCAGGTGCAGATGCAGTCTCTACTCAGCAAGAACTTGATCGTGTGATCCCAATGATTGAAGCTATTCGTGCGTCTTTAGATGTTGTGATTTCCGTGGATACCAGCACACCTGAGGTTATGGTGGCTGCGGCTAGAGCTGGTGCTGGGTTGATTAATGATGTGCGGGCTCTAGGGCGTAAAGGTGCGTTGCAGGCTGCCGCTGAGACGCAGTTGCCCGTATGCCTCATGCATATGCAGGGTGACCCTAAGACCATGCAAAATAACCCTATTTATGATTCTGTAGTTGAGGATATTGGTGCCTATTTTGATGAGCGTGTTGCCCAGTGCGAGCATGCAGGCATCCCAGCAGAGCGAATACTCATTGATCCAGGATTTGGCTTTGGTAAAACCTTAGTCCATAATCTACAATTACTAAAACAGCTTAGCAAATTAGTCAATAAAGGTCTGCCAGTATTGGTAGGCATGTCACGTAAAAGCATGATTGGACATGTCTTGAATCGACCCATGGATGAACGTTTGTATGGTGGCTTGTCTGTTGCTGTGATGGCCTATGAACGCGGTGCGCAGATCGTGCGAGTGCATGATGTTGGGCCTACGGTTGATGCGCTGCACATGGCACATGCGGTCATGGTCAGTGATCAAATCTAAACCACGGAAGGCGATAGAAAGGAGTTAGGTATGAAGTACTTTGGAACAGATGGTATTCGTGGCCGCTGTGGTGAATACCCCATCACCCCCGACTTTATGCTCAAATTAGGCTGGGCCGTTGGAAAGGTATTTTCTGAACAAGGCCGCAGTAAAGTTTTAATTGGCAAAGATACGCGTATATCGGGCTATTTGTTCGAGTCGGCCTTGGAGGCCGGGCTGGCATCCGCCGGCGTGCACGTCACAATGCTCGGGCCGATGCCAACGCCGGCAGTCGCCTACCTAACCCGGGCAGTTTCTGCCCAAGCCGGCATTGTGATCAGTGCCTCACACAATCCCTATTCTGATAATGGCATCAAGTTCTTCTCCAGTGAGGGTCGAAAATTGCCGGATGACATGGAGGCTGAAATTGAGCGGTTAATCGATGAACCGATGACGACGGTTGCCTCTGCCGATCTTGGTAAAGCGGATCGGATGAACGATGCGGTTGGGCGGTACATTGAGTTTTGTAAGACGACGTTCCCGAAATCTTTAAACCTGAAGCACTTGAAGCTGGTTGTAGACTGCGCGCACGGCGCGACCTATAAAATAGCCCCAGCGGTGTTCCAAGAGTTGGGCGCACAGGTCATTGCGATTGGTTGCTCGCCCGATGGTTTAAATATTAATGAAGGTTTTGGCGCCACCAGTCCAGAAGCGCTGGCTGCACGGGTTGTCCAAGAAGGCGCAGACCTGGGTATTGCGCTGGACGGCGACGGTGATCGGCTGGTCATGGTGGACCACCTAGGCGAGGTGGTCGATGGTGACGAATTGCTGTTGATCATTGCCTTGCACCAACAGGCGCAAGGGCTCTTAACGGGCGGGGTCGTGGGGACGCTGATGAGTAATTTAGGCCTGGAAGTCGCGCTTAAAGACCATGGCATTGCCTTTGCGCGCGCTTTGGTCGGGGATCGTTATGTGGTCGCCAAACTTTTAGAAGAAGGATGGCGTCTTGGTGGTGAAGGCTCGGGGCATATTTTGTGTCTCGACCAGGCATCAACGGGTGACGGTGTTGTGTCGGCGCTGCAGGTGCTTCGCGCAATTGCGGATCAAGGCAAGACGCTTGCTGAACTGAAGTCGGCAATGACAAAATTTCCCCAGGTAATGATTAATGTTCGAAAGGTCAGTTCATCGGTCATACAGAGCCAGAAAGTTCGCTCGGCGGTGCGCGAGGTTGAAGGCGTGCTGGGTCAGAGAGGGCGGGTCTTGCTGAGACCTTCAGGAACCGAGCCGTTGATTCGGGTCATGGTCGAAGGTGAGGATGCGCAACAAGTGGCCAGACTTGCTGAGCAATTAGCCGCGGTGGTGGGTGCAAGCGAGGATTGAAACTTAGACAGAGGTTCGTTAATATTCGCCGCCCGCGCGAGGCCGTAGTAGCAAGTGTGGGAAAGCTCGATTGTTGAAAGGGCAGTAGGTGTTAAAATAGGTTAGCCGTTAGAAAGAGGTGGCCATAGTGGGTCCTTTGGTGGTGGCGAATTGGAAGATGAACGGCTCCGAGCAACTGTTACAAGCGGTTGTGCAGCAGGTTGAAGGGTTAATCGGACCAACCGGCATTAAGGTGGTTTTGGCGTTGCCAGCACCGTATTTGTCTTTAACTAAAGGCTTTGATGACACGCAGATTGAATGGGCGGGTCAAAACGTTCATTGGCTAAAATCTGGAGCCTATACGGGTGAAGTCAGCGCCAGCATGTTGTTGGAGCTGGGCGCGGGTTGGAGTTTAGTGGGTCATTCCGAGCGCCGGCAGTACTGCGCTGAAACGGATGAAATGGTCCTTGAAAAGACGAAGGCTTGTTTGGCATTAGGGCTTCGGCCAATTGTTTGTGTTGGTGAAAATTTGCAGGAGCGGCAGGCAGGCAAAGCTTTAGAGGTTGTCTGCCGACAGCTATTAGGGGTTTTGAAAGGGGTACCAAGGGACTTAGCGCCTTTAATTGTGGTTGCTTATGAGCCGGTCTGGGCCATTGGTACTGGAGAAGAAGCCTCGCCAGAGATAGCTCAGGAAGTTCATGCGGCGTTAAAGCGCGCGGCTCGGAAGGAAATCGATACAGTAGCGCTCCGGGTATTGTACGGAGGTAGTGTAAACGCGGATAATGCGGCAGTCCTGATGAGTATGCCAGACGTGGATGGTGTCTTGGTTGGGGGCGCGTCATTAGATGCACTTGGATTCAGGCGGCTTTGCGAGCAAGTTGCCGGGTCGGTATGACGCTTTGAGGCCAACAGGGTTGGTTTAGAGGCAAACGCGACGGTTTAGTCGCGAGGTGGGGAAGATAAATTATGGATTTAGACTTATTTGAGCAATTGGTATTAGTGGTTCACGTGATCGCAGCCTTGTCGGTGATTGGTCTGGTGCTGATTCAGCAAGGAAAAGGTGCTGACATGGGTTCCGGATTTGGCGGCGGTGCCTCCAATACGGTGTTTGGCAGTGGTGGGGCGGGTAACTTTCTCACCCGGCTGACCACTTGGATTGCAATTGCTTTTTTTATAACGAGCTTTGGCTTGGCGTATGTTGCCAAGCAGCGTTCGGAATTGATAACCAATCAGGGTATTCCTCAAATCCAAGCGATCGAGACGCCTGTGGTGTCAGATATAAAGGATCAATCTGAGATACCTGAGCTGTAAACAGTTTAGCCGAAGTGGTGAAATTGGTAGACACGCTACCTTGAGGGGGTAGTGGGGGAAACCCCGTGGAGGTTCAAGTCCTCTCTTCGGCACCATCTGATTAAACAACAGTAGGACGGGAACACGAAAAGGGCAGTGTTTCTGGATATTGCTTGCGCGGTGCCATTTAGATCCATATAATTCCGCTCCCAATTGTTGCGGGGTGGAGCAGTCTGGTAGCTCGACGGGCTCATAACCCGTAGGTCGTGGGTTCAAATCCTGCCCCCGCTACCACTTTAAGTAAAGCCCCTTATTGGGGCTTTTTGTATTCAAGTCATCTGCGGTTTAGGCTCGGAGGTTGAAAGTGGCGACATGGCAGCCATCTTTTACGGCATAATGGGCTATATGCCCATTTTTTGTTTTCAGTGGAAATGGATACATGCAGGGATGAGACAGCTTAAGAAGCTGATCGAGCCGGTTGTACAGGAATGGGTGTCGAGCTCTGGGGATTGAAAACTTGCCAGGGTCGGTATTCGGTTTTAAAGATTTACATCGACTCCGAAAAGGGATTGACTGTTGATGACTTGCCGCGAATTAGTCGGCAGGTGTAGCGATTCTTGATGTGGAAGATCCAATAACGGGTGAGTATATGTTGGAAGTTTCGTCGCCTGGGATGGATCGGCGTTTATTTAGCCAGAGCATTCGAGATTTGTATAAGGGGAGAAGTTCAAATAACTTGCGTCCGGCTATGATGGAAGGCGCAAGTTTAAGGGCGTGCTTGTGGTGTTGAAGATGACGAGGTTGTGATAGGCGCATGATGCGAAGAATTTCTGTTTCCGGATGAAGCAGCTATAGAGCGAAAGCGCGAGTATTACGATGTAAGTTATAGCGTGAGCCTCGCATGTAGATGAGTCAATTCAATGAGTAAAGAAATTTTATTAGTGGTTGAGTCCGTATCCAACGAAAAGGGCGTGTCGAAGATATAATTTTCGAGCGCATGGAACGGCGCTAGCGACCGCTACCAAGAAAGCGTTATTCGAAGAATGCCGATTCCGCGTGCGATTGACAGAGAAACGGGTCGATTACGAGTCGTTCGGCGTCTGGACTGTCGATTGAGGATGATGCGGAGATGGAGTTTCCGGGACGCGCAATTAACCTTGAGCAAGCGGCTGCGGTTCAACGAGACCTGGTTGCAGTGGCGATATCTATGAGATTGGTTGATTCTGTGGAATTCGGTCGTATTGCGGCTCAAACGGCAAAGCAGGTCATTGTTCAGAAAGGTTCGGGAAGCCGAGCGCGCACAGAGTTGTAGAGGCCTACCGAAGTCGGTTGGCGAGTTAGTCAGCGGGCAAGTTAAGAAGGTGACTCGAGAAGCGGTCATTGTTGATCTAGGTAATAATGCGGAGGCGATCTGCCGCGCGAAGAATGGGTGCCGCGAGAAACGTTTCGCATTGGCGACCGACTTCGAGGCTTTGCTGAAAGAGGTTCGGCCAGAAGGCGTGGTCCGCAATTGGCATTGACCGAACTGCGCCTGAGGTGTCTGATCGAGTTGTTTAAAATTGAAGTGCCGGAGATTGCCGATGGCATCATTGAGATCTTGGGCTGCGCCCGTGATCCAGGTTCTCGGGCCAAAATTGCGGTTAAGACGAACGATGGCCGCATTGATCCCGTTGGTGCGTGTGTGGGTATGCGCGGTTCGAGGGTTCAGGCTGTGTCAGGCGAGCTAGGCAATGAACGAATCGATATCGTTCCTTGGGATGACAATGTAGCTCAGTTGGCATTAATGCTATGGCACCTGCTGAAGTCGTATCTATTGTTGTAGATGAAGAAACCAACAGCTATGGATATTGCTGTATCGCGAAGACAACCTGGCCCAAGCGATTGGGCGTGGCGGCCAGAATGTGAAGTTGGCAAGTGAGTTGACGGGCTGGGTGCTGAATATCATGACCGAAGAGAGAGCTGCCGAGAAACACGAAGCAGGAAGCAGGTTCCGTTGTTGAAAGTTTCATGGAACAGTTGGATGTCGATGAAGATGTCGCCATCGTACTCGTTGAGGAAGGTTTCTCAACGCTTGAAGAAGTTGCCTATGTGCCCGTCAATGAGATGATCGCAATCGAAGGCTTTGACGAGGATATTGTTGAAGAGCTTCGGAATCGAGCTAAGAGCGCCATAACGACGCAAGAATTAGCGACGGAAGAAGAGCTAGATGTCGAACCAGCTCAAGATCTCCTTGAGATGGAAGGCATGGATACCCGATTAGCATTTCAAATGGCTAAAGTGGGTATTGTGACGATGGAAGATCTAGCGGAACAAGCAATTGATGAGTTTATAGAAATAGAGTCGATGACCGAAGCGCTGGCAGGCGAAATTATTATGACGGCTCGTGCGCCGTGGTTCGAGTAACGAACGCCCAGCACCAGCAACAAGGGGAATAAAGTATGGCTGAGACAACGGTAAAACAGCTGGCAGAAGCAGTCGGAACGCCCGTTGACCGTTTGCTACAGCAAATGAAGGATGCGGGCTTGCCTCAAGCCGCTGAAACAGATGTTGTAGCAGAGGCGCAAAAAGAGTCGTTGCTTGCATACCTCAAGCGAAGTCATGGTGACGAGACGGATGGTCCTAAAAAAATCACGCTCAAACGCCGTACCTTAAGCACAATCAAGGCCGGCGGCAGCGCTGGCCGCGGGCGGACCGTGAATGTTGAGGTGCGTAAGAAGCGAACCTATGTGCGTCGGGACGACGCTGATGTTGCTGCGGAGGCAACCCTTGAGGTAGTGCCTGAGGTTGTTGTTGAAGTCGTCGCTGACGTTGCGCCGATTATTGTTGAAGAAGAAGTGATTGCAGCGCCTGTTGTTGAGGCGCCTCAGGCAGTCGAATTCGAAAGTGAACCTGAGGGTGTTACTGCGCCGCAGTCAATGGACCCTGAGGCAATTCGTCGAGCGGCCTTTATTGCATCTGAAAAAGAAACTGAAGCGCGTAAAAACGTTTTAAAAGAACGCGAAGAAAAAGCGGCGACCGAAGCTGCAGAGAAAGCCAAGCAAGCAGAAACCATCAAAGCAAAATCGAACAAACCCGATGCGGTGAAAGAATCCGACGATAAGGCGGGTTCTCGAAAAGACAAGCGAGATCGGAAAGAGATCGATATCGATGAAATTCAGCAGAAAAAAGCCAAGCATGGCAACCGCAAAAAGCGGGTTGAAGAGCTCCAGGTCGAAGAAGTTGATGAAATTCTGATTGCGCCAGGCGCTGAGCTTGAAGATGACTTAACGCCGACCACCCTCGGTTTGACCGGGGTCGCACGATCCAAGCGAGCGGCGGCACCCAAGGCTGGCCCACGACATCAGTTTAATGCGCCGACTCAAGATCAGGTGAGAGAAGTTGAAGTTGGCGAGTCCATCACCATCTCACAGCTGTCGCAGCGGATGTCGATTAAAGCAAGAGATGTGATCAAGTATTTGATGGGACTAGGGGTCATGGCGGATATGAATGCCTCGATCGATCAGGAAACGGCTATTTTAGTCGTTGAAGAGTTTGGGCATAAGGTGAAATTGTTGGATGCGAATGAGGTTGAAACGTCTTTGTTAGACGCGCTGGTTTATGATTCTGACGCCGAACCTCGGTCACCTGTTGTGACCGTTATGGGGCATGTCGATCATGGAAAGACCTCGCTCTTAGATTACATTCGAAATGCTGAAGTCGCAGGCGGTGAAGCTGGCGGCATCACGCAACATATCGGGGCCTATCGGGTTAAGACTAAGATCGGTGAGATCTGCTTTATTGACACGCCTGGGCACGCTGCGTTTTCAGCGATGCGCGCTCGGGGCGCGAGTGCCACCGACATTATCATCTTGGTTGTTGCCGCAGATGACGGCGTTATGCCGCAAACCGAAGAAGCCATCGAGCATGCCAAGAGTGCAGGCGTTCCCTTAGTTGTTGCCATTAACAAGATGGATAAAGAAGGGGCCGATGTCGATCGTGTAAAGAACGAGTTGGCGGCAAAAAATGTTATCCCAGAAGATTGGGGTGGTGATACACAATTCCTGCCAGTTTCAGCGTTAAAGGGCGATGGAATCGATGCACTACTTGAGGCCGTCCTATTGCAGGCCGAGCTACTTGAACTGACCGCAGTGAAAGAAGGTCCGGCTCAGGGCGTTGTGATTGAGTCACGGTTAGATAAGGGTAAGGGGTCTGTTGCAACGTTACTGATCCAAAATGGCACTTTGAGCCGCGGCGACATTGTTGTGGCGGGCGAAAATTTTGGACGCGTCAGGGCGATCACCGACGAAAATGGTCAAACTCTGACGTCTGCTGGTCCAGCAACCCCGGTTTCTATTCAGGGTTTAAATGGCACGCCCGGCGCAGGCGATCCGTTTACGGTGACAAAAGATGAGAAGGCTGCACGGGAAGTCGCAGAGTTTCGACGTGAAAAACAAAAGAGTGAACGGCTTGCAACCCCCGTGGTATCACTGGATAACTTGCTGGAGAACTTCGGTGCCCAAGCCGTCCAATCGCTCAATATTGTTGTTAAAGCGGATGTGAGAGGATCGCTAGAGGCCATTGTTTCAGCGCTTCACGAACTTGGAAACGATGAGGTCAAAGTCAATGTGATCTCCTCCGGTGTGGGCGGTATATCAGAGAATGATGTGAATTATGCGCTAACAGCCCAGGCGGTTTTATTCGGTTTTAATGTTCGGGCAGAATCCTCTGCAAAACGCCTTGTTGACGCAGAAAACTTAGACCTTCGATACTACAAAGTGATTTACGACCTCGTGGATGATGTCAGAGATGCCCTCAGCGGGATGCTGGCGCCAGAGATCAGGGAAGATATTGTTGGGATTGCTGAGGTTAAAGACGTCTTCGATAGCAAGAAGTTTGGTTCAATTGCGGGCTGTATCGTGATTGAAGGTACGGTACATCGTCGTAAGAAGATTCGCGTTTTGCGGGATCATGTTGTGATCTATGAGGGCGAGCTTGAGAGCCTTCGGCACTTCAAAGATGAAGTCGAGTCCATTCGCAGCGGTACCGAATGCGGTATTGGCGTGAAAAACTATAACGATGTTCGCGTTAAAGATCAGATCGAAGTGTTTGATACTAGAGAGGTCGCGCGGCAGTTGTAAAGCTGCCGATAAAACCGACATGGACGCACACTTTAAGCGCACCGATAGAGTTGCTGAGCAAATCCAAAAGATTTTAGCGGTTCTGATCCATAAAGAGCTGAAAGATCCTCGTCTTGGGATGGTGACCATCAACGATGTTCGAGTCTCCAAAGACCTTGCCTATGCGGAAGTTTTTTTTACCGTCTTTCCCGATGAGCGTGCTGAAGAAGTTGGGCAATTGCTCGGTAACGCCAGTAGCTTTTTGAGAAAGCTCTTGGCCCGTCAATTGAGTACGCGGATCACGCCAAAGCTTCGCTTTAGCTATGATGCAAGTTTGGTTCAGGGTGAAAAAATAACCCGAGCATTAATGGCCGATCGCAAGGCTCGATCGCCCCAAGAGGAAGAAGATTTTGGGCCGTAGTCGACGTAAGGGCCGAGTCATTGATGGCATATTGCTGCTGGACAAACCCGCTGGAATAACGTCAAATGGCGCGCTCCAAAGGGTAAAACACTTGTATGGCGCAGCAAAAGCTGGGCATACCGGAAGTTTAGATCCAATCGCAACGGGGGTCCTCCCAATTTGTTTTGGTGAGGCAACCAAGTTCTCACAGTTCCTATTGGATGCCGATAAAGGTTATATCGCGACCATCCAGTTCGGTGTTCGTACCACGACCGGCGATAGCGAGGGCGAGATCGTTCAAGAAAAGAGCGTGCCTGAATTAAGTGATGAAGCGGTCGAGTCTTATCTGGCCTCGTTCAGAGGCGGGATAGATCAGATTCCTTCAATGTTTTCGGCGATAAAATTGAATGGGCAACCGCTTTATAAGCTAGCCCGTCAAGGAATTGAAGTGGAGCGGAAGTCAAGGCGCGTGACGATTATGAGCCTGACGCTCCTTGAACGGACACATGACCAATGGGTTTTGGATATTAGCTGTACCAAGGGGACCTATGTTCGAACGCTCGCGGAAGATATAGGCGAGTTGATTGGATGTGGCGCCCATGTGATTGGGCTGCGACGCAGGCAGGCCGGTCCTTTTGGTATTGAGCAGACCTGCTCACTTTCCAGCCTCGAAGGGATTAAAGCAGAAAACGGCGAAATTGGACTGGATCAAGCCTTACTCCCCGTTTCGGCGGCGGTAGCAGATTATCCAGTGATTGAAATGACGGCATTAACCGCCAGCTATTTTGTCCAAGGACAACCGGTTCAAATTGCGGGGGTTAAAAATGAAGGGTTGGTCTCGGTGTATTCTGAGACGATTGAGGAAAAAGTTTTTGTTGGTGTCGGGGAGATTCTCGACGATGGCAAGATCGCGCCGCGGCGGTTGATCGCGACGTCATAACCGCAGGGCATCTGCAAATATGCGTGGATGCACCTGTTCAATAAACGAAGTTGCGATAACGTAACTGCATATTAGGAAAAAGGAGGCCGCGTGGCTTTATTAAATGAAGAAAAAGCAGCAATCGTAAAAGACTACGGTACGTCAGAGTCTGATACAGGTTCACCCGAGGTGCAGGTTGCACTGTTGACGGCGAATATCGAAAAGCTACAGGGACATTTTCAGGCGCACAAGCACGACCACCACTCTCGAATCGGTCTGCTACGAATGGTGAGTCAACGAAGGAAGCTCTTAAATTATTTGAAGAGTAAAGATACGGGTCGGTATGCACAGTTGATTAAGAGATTAGGTCTGCGCCGATAAATAAAGTCCGTTATGAATGGAGAATAAAGTGAATCCAGTAAGAAAAAAGTTTACCTATGGTGACCAAGAAGTCATCATCGAAACCGGTCGAATTGCTCGACAGGCAACTGCTTCGGTCCTAGTGTCGGTCGGAGAAACCTCGGTGCTTGTCGCTGTGGTTGGTCGTAAAGACGCCAATCCGCATCAAGCTTTCTTTCCTTTAACCGTCAACTACGAAGAAAAAACCTATGCGGCGGGCAAGATCCCGGGTGGATTCTTCAAGCGTGAAGGTCGGCCATCAGAGAAAGAAACCTTAACCTCGCGATTGATTGACCGCCCGATTCGCCCTTTGTTTCCCAAGGGGTTTATGAACGAAGTACAGGTGACCTGTCAGGTTGTCTCGGTAGAAAAAGACATGGATGCGGATATTCCGGCGATGATCGGTGTCTCGGCAGCGCTCAGTCTTTCTGGGATCCCTTTTGCTGGGCCAATTGGCGCGGCTCGGGTGGGCTTCACGGACACCGGATATATTTTGAACCCGGGTTATGAAGCACTCAAAGACTCGCATTTGGATATGGTTGTGGCCGGTACTGCTGAATCCGCAGTGTCCTGATGGTTGAGTCTGAAGCGAAAGAATTAACGGAAGATCAGATGTTGGGCGCAGTGCTCTTTGCGCATCAGGAAATGCAAGTGGTCGTTAAGGCGGTCCAGGAGCTTTGTGCTGAAGTCGGCGTTGAGTCTTGGGACTGGGCGCTCGCTGAAAATGACGCGACGCTGGTTGCTGAAATGACCGAGTTTTCTGCTGAAAAAATTGCTGCAGCCTATCGGGTTACTGAAAAAATGAGTCGGCAAGATCAGTTGCAAGTGTTGCGGGATGCAGCGCTTGCGCAATTTGTAAAAGAAGGTGGTGCTTCTGCCGATGTGGTGGGTAGTATTTTTGGCAGCATCGAAAAGAAGACGGTGCGGCGTGCGATTATCGCAGGCGAACCCCGAATTGACGGCCGAGATACGAAAACCGTTCGGGGCATTGCGGTAGAAGTTGGATTGCTCCCTAAGACCCACGGGTCAGCATTGTTTACCCGGGGTGAAACCCAAGCGCTGGTCACGACGACCCTCGGTTCGACAAGAGACTCAGCGATCATTGATGCGCTGCAAGGCTCATACCGGGATCATTTCATGCTGCATTACAATTTCCCGCACTATAGTGTCGGCGAAACGGGTTTTTCTGGCGGTCCTAAGCGTCGGGAGATTGGTCATGGTCGCCTGGCGCGACGCGGCATCTGACCGCGGTGTCTGCCGACCAGTTATGAGGATTGGCCCTACACCACCCGAGTCGTGTCCGAGATTACGGAGTCTAATGGCTCCAGCTCCATGGCCTCGGTTTGTGTTGGTTCCCTGGCATTGATGGCTGCAGGCGTACCTTTGAAAGCGCCCGTTGCCGGCATCGCGATGGGTCTGGTAAAAGAAGGTAACGAGTTTGCTGTGCTTACCGATATATTAGGTGATGAAGATCACCTTGGTGATATGGATTTTAAAGTGGCAGGAACTGCAGAGGGTGTGACTGCGCTGCAGATGGACATCAAGATTGAAGGCATCAATGAGCAGATCATGGAAGTCGCATTGGAACAGGCACAGGTTGCCCGTTTGCACATCTTGGGACAGATGAATGAAGTGCTGCCATCAGCTCGTACCGTAACATCTGAAAATGCTCCTAGCATGACCACACTCAAAGTTGATTCCGATAAAATCCGGGATATCATCGGCAAAGGTGGTGCGATGATCCGATCAATCACTGAGCAGTCCGGTGCGACGGTCGATATTGATGACGATGGTACTGTGCGTATCTTTGGTCAGGATCAGGCTTCGCGAGATGCGGCAGTGGCTTTGGTTGAAGAGATTACAGCAGAAGCAGAAATTGGGGCAGTGTATGAAGGAACGGTTGCACGTATCGTAGACTTTGGCGCCTTCATTAACATCCTGCCAGGTAAGGATGGACTAGTACACATTTCGCAGATTGCGAATGAGCGTGTCGAGAGCGTTGAGGAATATCTCACCGAAGGCCAAGAAATTCTCGTTAAGTGTTTAGACCTCGATGCGCGTGGCCGCATCAAGCTCAGCATGAAAGAGATTTCTGACGAAGAGGATGCGCCAGCTGCGGCCGAAACCGTTGAGGCGGTGGTTGCGAGCGAACCTGAAGCGGTTGTTGAGCCGGTCGATGAGGTTCAAGTTGAAACGCCTGAAGTCGAATCAGCAGTGGTTGAAGTTGAATCGGCACCTGCGGAATCTGTCATGGATGCGCCCGAAGGCGAAACCGAGGCGGATGATGCGCCAGAGACGCAAAGCAAGCCAACTCAAGACTAAGTGTTTGAGTGGATGAAAAACCCGAGTCGCGAAAGCGCCTCGGGTTTTTTTATGCGTTAATTTGGGGTGAGTTCGCGATGAGGTCGTCAACAACGCTTGGGTCAGCCAAGGTGCTGGTGTCCCCCAATTGCCCCAGTTCGTTCTCAGCAATTTTCCGCAAAATTCTACGCATGATTTTACCCGACCGGGTTTTAGGCAGCATAGGCGCCCATTGCATGATATCGGGTTTGGCAATGGCGCCGATTTCTTGCCGAACAAGATTTTCAAGTTCTTGCTTGAGCGCATCCGTGCCTTCGATACCATGCATCAACGTGATGTAGGCATAGATGCCTTGGCCTTTGATATTGTGGGGATAACCGACTACCGCCGCCTCTGCCACCGCCTCGTGGAGAACCAGCGCGCTTTCAACTTCCGCGGTGCCCATCCGATGACCAGAGACATTGATTACATCGTCCACTCTACCTGTAATCCAGTAGTAGCCATCTTCATCGCGTCGTGCGCCATCACCGGTAAAGTAGTAACCAGAATAGGCCGAAAAATACGTATCGATACAACGTTGATGGTCACCGTAGACTGATCGTATTTGACCCGGCCAGGAATGTGAAATCGCCAAATTCCCCGAACCTGCGCCTTCAAGTAGATTGCCTTCGGGGTCGAGTAAAACCGGCTCAATACCAAAAAACGGTAAAGTTGCAGATCCCGGTTTTAGGTCGGTCGCTCCCGGCAAGGGCGTAATCATGATGCCGCCGGTTTCGGTTTGCCACCAAGTATCCACAATTGGACAACGGCCCTCACCGATCACTTTGTAATACCATTCCCAGGCTTCCGGGTTAATGGGCTCACCCACCGAGCCCAATAGGCGCAAACTTGAGCGCGCCGTTTTCGTCACATACTCATCGCCCATGCCCATCAGGGCGCGAAGCGCAGTCGGTGCCGTATAAAAAATATTAACCTGATGCTTGTCAACGATCTGCCACCATCTAGAACTGTCAGGGTAGGTTGGAATTCCTTCGAACATTATTGTTGTTGCACCATTAGCAAGAGGGCCATACAGAATGTAGGTGTGGCCGGTAACCCAGCCCACATCTGCGGTGCACCAGTAAATGTCCCCATCATGGTAGTCGAAGACATATCGGTGCGTCATCGCCGCTTGTAATAAATACCCGCCCGTTGTGTGCAGGACGCCTTTGGGCTTTCCGGTTGAGCCAGACGTGTAGAGGATAAATAAGGGGTCTTCACTGTCCATGGGCTCGGCTGGACAAACTATGGATTGCTGAGCCGCCTCCTCGTTATACCAAAGGTCGCGCTCTGACTTCATTGTAACGGCGCCACCCGTGTGTCGCACAACGATGACGGAATGCACATTGGGGCACTGCTCAAGGGCTTGATCGGCGTTGGCTTTGAGTGGCACTGTTTTGCCGCCGCGAACCCCTTCATCGGCGGTGATCACTGTTTGACAGTCAGAGTCTAAAATACGGTCTTGCAGGGCTTGGGGCGAGAAACCGCCAAACACAACGCTGTGAATGGCGCCGATTCGAGCGCACGCCAACATGGCGTAGGCGGCCTCAGGAATCATCGGCATATATAGGCAGACACGATCCCCTTTCTTAACGCCCCGTTGGATCAGGAGATTGGCCAGCTGGCAGACTCGATGATGCAATGCTTCAAAGGTAATGTGGGCCTGTTGGCTGGGGTCATCGCCTTCCCAGATGATTGCAGTTTGTTGGGCTCGGTGGGGTAGATGTCGATCAACACAGTTATAGCAGGCATTGAGGGTTCCGCCGATGAACCAACTGGCGGTGCCGTCCTTTAAATTTGACTGAGTGAGCTGTTGCCAAGGCCTTGGACCAAGTCAGGAATACATTCGCCATTTCAGGCCAAAAGACCTCGGGTGTTTCGATCGATTTTTGGTACAAATCCTGATACTGATCTTGGGTAATGTGGGCGCGTTGTTGGGTCGCTTCTGAAACGGGTATCGTTTGTCTTGGGTCATCTAAAATTCTCTAAAAATCGATCAGGCTTAAGGGTGCCATATTGTTCTCCTTTAGAAAACCTCAGGGTCAGCCAATCCTCGCGCTGTGGCTGACCAATCAATCTTTGGGCAATCAGCTTTCTCGAGACGATGCGTCGGCTTTAGGGGTAATTTTTTTGGCTTGGGGGTTCGACTACCCCGGGTCATAGCCTGTTGTCGGTCCTCGTCAGCCGTTTGGAATTCTGTCCACCAGTCGCAGAGCCGCCGACATTTTCACCGCTATCGCGTCGCAGCAGCAGAAAGTCGTAGGCTGCTCGGAAGCGTTTATTGGCGAGCAAGCGTAAAGGCTTCTTACCCCTTCGGGCTTCGAGCCTGTCTTGGAGTAGCCAAATCTCTCGAGCCGGTATGCTAAAGCGTTTTGGGATCGAGATGACGGCTTGTTGCTGGTGAAAGACCTGATCAGCCGCAACGGCCGCGGCATCGCTTTTTGAATAGTCGTCTTTATCAATGAACGCGGTCTTTAGCATTTGAAAGGGTGCCCACAAGAGCGCAGCAAAAATGAATGCCGGTGTTACGGGTGAGCCGATGGCGATTCGGTCGTCAGTCGATTTTTAGGGCAAGCTGAATCAGCGTCTCGGCTTGGCCTTCTTCTGCCATGGTCGGAAATAATATACAGCTGATTTGATATTGGCTTAAGCCAAGATAGGTGGACTGGGCAAACCCCGCCATAAAGAGTTTCAAGACTTCCTCAAAGAGGCGCGCTGGCGGTATCTCCCCTAGCAGATGCGCAAGATCAATGATTTCTTGTTCGAGAATCGGTGCTAAAGCGAACTTGAGCTTGCTTTTGAAGCGAATCGCTCTGAGCATTCTTACCGGGTCTTCTTTGAATCGTGTTGCGGGGTCTCCAATCAGCCGCAGTTGTTTGCCAGCGAGATCAGCGAGACCTTGACCGGTTGGGTCTAAGACACGCTCGTCGGTTGCGCAATAGTAAAGGGCATTGACGGTAAAATCTCGTCGGAAGGCATCGGACCTCGAAGGACCCAAAAACATTGTCATCGAGCACATGGCCAGCATCGGATGATTTCTGTTGATTGTGCTGTGCCCTGAAGGTCGACACTTCAATAATCTCTCGACCGAACCGAACGTGAACAATTTGAAAGCGCCGTCCAATGATCCGAGAGTTTCTGAATACTTTATGGACCTGCTCTGGGGTTGCGTTTGTTGCAACATCAAAGGTCTTTTGGCTTAAGCCCCAGCAAACAAATCGCGCACGCAACCGCCTAATAGAGCGTCTAAATTTTGTGGTTGAGAACAACTTTGAGCGCCTCACTTACAGAGAGGGGTAAGTGTTCAGAGCTGTTTGATTTTTTGCCCACAGAATGTGTCTTAATCGCGTGAAGGAATTGTAACAGATAGCATGCTGGACGGCTCATTCGGATTTTTGAAAAAGAAAAGGGAAAGCCTAAACTTTCCCTTCAGCGAGCATGGTCTCTTTATTATTATTATTATTGTTCTTGCTTGGCGCTTATTTTTATTATTGGCAACCAAGAGACTCAACTATCGCAGGATGCGATGCATAAGGGAAGGCCCGATTGATCCAGCGAAATAACGGTCAATTTGCAGGAAATTTGAGTGGGCATCAGGTTGGCCGAGTTTGATCGAATGTCGATGGCCGGACCGCCCAAGAATAACCAGCAGACCCCGGCGCCTTCATAACTTACCAAAAGATCCGTGTGAATTGGATTCCTAGCGTATTTAAACAAAGTATCGGTCAGGTCGTGCTCGGGCCCTGATCTGATCAAGGTAGTTTGGGGGGCAGTTTATTGCGCTGTTTTCCCGATGAGTTTGGGCACCCGGTTGGCCTGCCAGTTTTTGATTGCAGCGCTCAATATTTCTTTCGGGTTTTCGGAGGCGATGCTGGGCTGGTTGAGGGAATGCCAGAACTCGATTAAGATTGGCGCCTGCGGTGTTGGCCGTGATCATTGGCGCATGGGTTTGCTTGCTGAGTTTTTGACCGTCTCCGCCAAGTACCATCGGTAAGTGTAGCGTCTCGGGTGATTGAGCGCCCAAGGCATGAAATAAGCATGTCCTGCATCGGTGTGGCACTCAATAGATCAGCACCTCTGACAATGCGGGTTACCTTTTGTGCGAGGTCATCGAGCACAACCGCAAGTTGGTAAGCA
>CAJJAX010000004.1 GCA_905182155.1 uncultured Pseudomonadales bacterium | reverse complement strand
CAATCCAAAAGGTGATGAGCGCGTTTGCAACACCGCTGATTTGGAGTACAACTTTCTTCTGCCGCACGCGATCGGCAACCACGCCGCCGAGCGGCGCGGCAAACAGGCCAACGAGACCGCCGGCGGCGGTCATCCATCCGAGCTTTTCATAGGACGCCGTAATTTCATAGACGAGCCAGCCACGAATGAACATCTGAATGTTCATGGCGGCAAAGTTGCCGCAGAGGGCAACGAAAAACCAACGATAATTTTTGATTTCAAACGCAGCAAAGGTGCTGCGCCAGCGGCTTCGCTGAACGGGTGATGTCAGCGAAGCCTCAGAGTTGGGTGAGGTTGGCGGTTGGGTCATTCGGTCAATATAGCAGGCCTAGTCGATGAAGACAGGGCGGCGATAATTTTTGGTTATTCACCAAGCTCCGCCAAGGCCCGTGCGCCTGCCTGACTGGGTAGCAGGGCTTGGCTTCGGCGAAGGTCTGCCCGTGCCACGTCGTTTTGCCCCAGTGCTTTGGCCGCCAAGCCTCGACCTAGGAAAGTACCGAAAGTGATCGGGATTGATCTTAATGGCATCTGAAAAGTGCCGCTGCGCTTGGGTAAATTCCTTTCTAGCCATCGCAATCTGACCGGCTGCACTGTAAATCTGAGCCTCGGACTGGGTTTGCTCGAGGGCCTTTTGAATGTCTGATTCGGCCTGGTCCAACTCGCCTGCTTTCAAGGCGATGAGCGCGGTTTGAGTTTGATTGTAGGCGGGGGAGAGCTGACTCAATCGGTTGAGCATCGATTGATACCGATCAAAGCCGAAGATGAGATCTTGGCGAGCGGATTGCTTCAGACGGCTGGCGGTTTGGCGATTTTTCTCGACGCGTTCTTGCGAGGGTGGGTGGCTCGCGAGCATGCCATCGAGCCAGTTGCTGGACTGGCCTTTGGATAATTGGACGAAGGTTTCTTGCAGAGAAACGGCGGCTTCAGGGTCAAAGCCTGCCCGCACCATATAGATCATGCCATAGGCATCGGATTCGAGTTCCGCCTCTCGACCGTAGGAGGACACGATAAATTGGGCGCCCAGCTGCGCGCCATCCTCGAAAATACGGCCATAATTGCCCGCGCGCTGGTCGATCGCAGCGCTGGCGACCCCAAGCACGCTCGAAAGCAGCATGCCGCGCTCGATGGATTTGGCACTGTGTCGCGCTGCGGCATGGACGATTTCATGGCTGAGCACAGCCGCGAGTTCGGCCTCGGAATTCAGTTTGGTGAGCAGTCCTCGGTTGACGGCGATGTTACCACCCGGCAACGCCCAAGCATTTGGCGTGCTGTCGTCGATGACCACGAATTCATAGGGCAGTGATCGATCTGCGACTCGGGCCAAGCGTTGACCGATCTCGCTGACATAGTCGGTCAAGCCAGGGTCGCTAACATAGCGCCCGCCTTGGGACTGTTGACTGGGCTCATACTGTTTCGCGCCCATATTAATTTCTTGGGACTCATCAAGCAGCATCAGCTCTGGATCTTCGGCCATTAACTTTGCCAAAGCCGCCCGTCGCAAGATCATCGGTAACCAGAGCAAGCGTTGCATCGGTGAAGGCTTGGCGCGCGGCATAGTTCGTCCTAGTTAAGATTCAGCGAGTGTGATTCTCCGCCAAAAGCAGACTCTGATCCACCATGGTATGCTCATCGCAGTCGATTGCGCACCTTCAACAGAGCATTAACAGAGCATTTAAAGTTCATGCGTCAGCCATTACAACTCGAAACCATCGAATCCTGTCTTGCGAATCAAGCCCCCACAACCCAAGAAGTCATACCCGGTCAGCGCGAGGCCGCGGTTGCACTGGTCTTGGAGCCGCAACCCAGTGGGTTGCGCGCTTTGTTTATTCTTCGAGCCAAAAAAGACGGCGACCCCTGGTCGGGGCAGATGGCCTTGCCCGGTGGTCATCGAGAAGAAATGGATTCAACCCTTATTGAGACTGCCCGCCGGGAGACCTTTGAAGAAATTGGCTTAGATTTAAATCAGAGCGGACGATATTTGGGCGCGCTGGAAGGCATCCGGGCGCGCCCTAGAGCCGGCTTTGACCTCGTAGTGACCCCGCAGGTTTTTGCGTTAGAGGCGCAATCGGTAACCCTGCGCCCCAACGAAGAAGTGGCCGATGTGCTTTGGGGAAACCTGGACGATATGATCAGTGGACGGGTGCTCACCGATGCGCAATTTCCGGAGTTTCAGCGCGAGGGTACCTTTCCGGGCTATCAAGTTGGCGAACAGGTCGTCTGGGGGCCTGACCTTCCGGATGATGAATGATTTTTTTGACCTGATTCACCCGGATGGACGGTGATGCAATCTGTGCGCCAGGGTAACCGCGAGGGTTCGTCTGGGCGGCTGGCCTAAGCCGGGCTTAATAAGCAATTCATAAAATAGATTCTTTGAGTTTGCGTGCGGGCTCAGGCCAATATTGACCCGAATGGGGCCGCTTGCCAGATGATTTATTGTGAAAGGCGCGGACAAACCTCTGACGTGCTGCCCTAATCGCTCTGATCTGGACATAGAGGATCAATGGATCTTAGCAAAACTTGAATTCGTAAGCGCTTGCCTTTCGTCGCACCCGTCCCGCATGGCTCGGACCAAAATGAGCCGGCATCAATAGCAAATTGTCTTCTGCGCATTCTTCAAGGAGGTTGATGCGACTCTGAATGGCTTGCTCGGGTAATTCACAGTAGGCGCTGTTCATGCTGGGTTCGTAAATCTGCAGCGGATGATGACAAATATCACCACAAAACCGGGCGCGTTCATCAAAGCTGGTCAGGCCTAAGGTAATGCTGCCCGGCGTATGCCCCGGGGTTAGGGCGATGCTCAGTCGATCGCTGATCAGGTCCATCGATTCAATGACCAGATCGGTTTGAGGCAGTATGGGTTTGATGCTGTCGTGGTAGGTTTTTTGATTCACCAAAGCAAAATCATCGTTGGGGTCATGGCCGTTGAGCATCGCCTCGACATGGTCCAGTTCTGCCTTTGAAAAGACGTAGCGCGCATTGGGGAAGGTCGGTCGCCAAGTGCCATCGATCAACTGGGTGTTCCAACCGACATGATCAACATGTAAGTGGGTGCAGAGCACGTAATCGATTTGCGTGGGGTCAACGCCCGTTGCCTTGAGGCGTTCCGGCCATTCGGTGGTCATTTGATGCCAAGCGCGATACGGGTTTCGGTCTTTGTGATTACCGATACAGCCATCAATTAAAATATTGTGATGCGGCGTTTGGATGAGCCAAGAGTGCATCGACGCAATGATCCGACCGGTTTTGGCGTCCATATGGTTTGGGAACAACCAGTCTTTGTGCGCATCTACTAGGCCTTGATGAAAGGTCGGGAAAAACTGCACGGGGTCAAATAAGGGACCAATGAGCTCCTCTATGCGCGTAATGCGGGTATCGCCGAGTTGGAAGGATTGCATCATATGCGGCGTTACTTTTTAAGGGCCCTTGTGAGACTATAAATCAAAGTAGCCATTCTGGGGCACGCGATGAAAAAAAAAGTTGCAATGCAATTACCACCGGTTGCGAAGGAGGCGCCGGTCTCCGAGCGCTATGCGCTTGAGCTAGAAGCGCTTGAACCCATCGCTGAGATTGTTGAGGTTGATGGGTCCTCCAAGCAAAGCTTTATGGAGGGCACCCGGGATGCGGATGCGGTCATGACCTCTTGGGGCATCACCCTCGACGCCGAGATCATTCAGAATCTGCAGCGCTGTGTGGTGATTGGCGTCGGGAGTGTCGGGGTCGATATGGTGGATGTTGACGCCGCGACCGCGGCGGGCATTGTGGTGACCAATGTACCGGATGTCTTTATTGAGGAGGTCGCAGACCATACTTTAATGCTGTTGTTGGCCAGCGGTCGCCGGCTAAAACTCATGGATAAGATGTCAGGCGATGGGCGCTGGTATGCGGGCCGTCCGGTTCTGAATCAAGTGCCCAGGCTGTGGGGTCAGACCTTAGGGCTCATCTCGTTCGGCAATGTCGCAACCGCTGTGGCGCGCAGGGCAAAGGCGTTTGGGTTACAGGTGCTCGCTTATGATCCGTATGTATCCGAACTGAAAATGACCGCTGAAGGCGTTGAGCCCGTGTCTTACGCTGAACTGTTGGCCCGGAGCGACTATTTATCTGTGCACCCTGGCTTGAATGATCAGACCCGAGGCATGCTCAGTGATGCCGAATTTAAAGCCATGAAATCCTCCGCGGTTGTGATCAATTGTGGCCGAGGTCCTGTGATCGATGAAGCGGCAATGATTCGAGCCTTGCAGGCCGGGGAAATTGCGGCGGCCGGGCTGGATGTGCTTGAACGCGAGCCGCCGGATCCGGATAACCCATTACTTCAGATGGACAATGTGCTGATTACGCCGCATGCCGCCTCGGCAACAACGCGAATGCGTTCAGAAACCCGCCGCCGCAATGGCCGGGAAGTTGCCTTGGCGCTGGCGGGTAAGTGGCCAATGAGTTGTGTCAATCCAGACGTCTTGCCTCGAACCCAGTTGGCGCGATGGCAGCCCTACCCGATGGACCGAGGTCCTAACCGATAAGGAGTACAAGGTATGCAGGTCACTGAAGCGATCGCTGAAATTCTAAAAGCCGAAGGCGTTAAGTTTATTATCGGCTATCCGGTGAATCCGATTATCGAAGCTGCGGCGATTGCCGACATTCGAACCATTATTGTTCGCCAGGAGCGGATCGGGCTGCATATGGCCGATGCCGTTAGCCGCTTAAGCAGCGGTGATGACATTGGGGTGTTTGTCATGCAGCACGGCCCCGGTGCTGAAAATGCGTTTGGGGGCGTCGCGCAGGCCTTCAGCGAGTCTGTTCCCTTGTTGGTCATGCCCGCCGGTTATCAAAGGCGTCTTGCGCACTATTACCCGAATTTCAATTCAACGCTCAATATGCAGCACATTACCAAATCAGCCGAACCCGTGACCATGGGCAAAGCGCTGCCCGAAGTGATGCGCCGGGCCTTTTGGCAATTGCGAAATGGCCGAGGCGGACCGGTGTTGGTTGAGGTGCCGCTCGATGTGTTCCGGGAAGAAGTGGGCGACTTTACCTATGTGCCAAGCTTTAAGGCCCGGTCCGGGCCAGACCCGGAGGCGGTACACGACATTGCAAAGATTTTGGCCAGTGCTAAGAATCCGGTTATTTATGCGGGCCAAGGTGTGCATTACGCCAAAGCATGGGATGAATTAAAGCAGCTGGCAGAGACCTGGCAGATCCCAGTCACCACAAGCCTTGAAGGCAAAAGTGCCTTTCCAGAGAATCATCCCTTGGCGCTCGGCTCAGGCGGCCGAGCCATTCCGAGGGCAGTGCACGAATACCTAAAGGATGCGGATGTGATCTTTGGGATTGGCTGCAGCTTTGCCTTGACGGCATTCGGTGTTCAGATGCCAAAAGGTAAAACCATCATTCATGCCACGCTGGATCCGAAAGATCTGAATAAGGATGTGCCCGCCCAGCATGTTTTGTTGGGCGATGCGAAATTGACGCTGGCGGCGCTCAATACCGCTTTGGCCGAGCAGCCGAAAGACCAGATTGCTGCAAGGTCCTCAGTTGCGCAATCCATCGCGGACATTAAACAAGCTTGGTTGGCTGAGTGGATGCCCAAACTCACCGCCAATACAGCGCCGATCAGCCCCTATCGCGTCATTTGGGAACTGAAGCAGTTGGTGGACCCTGAAAACACCGTCATTACCCATGATGCGGGCAGCCCTCGAGATCAGTTATCACCGTTTTGGGAGAGCACGCGGCCGCTGAGTTACATCGGTTGGGGCAAAACCACGCAGCTGGGTTATGGGTTGGGTCTCGCAATGGGCGCAAAGTTAGCCCGGCCGGAGGCCTTGTGCATTAACGTTTGGGGGGATGCGGCCATCGGGTTTACTGGGATGGATTTTGAAACGGCCGTTCGCGAACGCATCCCAATCTTGTCGATCTTGTTTAACAATTTTTCGATGGCCATTGAGCTGCCGATCATGCCGGTATCAACCGAAAAATATCGCAGTACGGATATTTCAGGCCATTATGCGGATATGGCGAAGGCCTTCGGAGGTTACGGCGAACGGGTGACCGATCCAAATGAGATTGTGGCGGCTTTGCAGCGCGGGATCGAGGCGACCGAGGCAGGCCAGCCTGCACTGCTGGAGTTCATTACCGGTCAAGAGCTAGCCATTTCGACTTTCTGAATTGAGTGGGGCGACCCTATGTTTAAAGAAAGTGAGCGCGCGCGAGACAAAGTGGGCAGGGTAGCCGGACAGAACGAGAACCGTTTGGCGTTGACCCGCACCGGGTAAGATGGTTTGCTACAACGGTCAGTCGTAGAAGTCCTGATTGACCTCACGGGTCTTATCAAGCCTTTCAGAGTTCCTAAGCCTTTCGCTCTGTGGCAGCATGTGCTGATGGATTTGCCTTGGACTGTATCGAAACCCTAAATTTTAAGTTCTGGTGAGGCGGTAAGCCGGCCAGACCAAACCGACCGATGTGGAGAGAATACAATGACAACCCATCAAACCTTTTGCCGGTATTGCCATGCCTATTGCCCAATGTTGGCCGAGGTGGAAGATGGCAAAGTGCTGTCAGTCAAGCCCGATACCAGTAACGCCATGTATGGCGGCTATACCTGTATTAAAGGTCGGCAATTGGTTGAGCAAATGTACCAACCCGGGCGCTTGACCAGCTGCTTGAAGAAAGGCGAGGACGGCGAATTTACCCCCATCACAAGCAATGAAGCCTTCGATGAGATTGCCGAGAAAGTCAAAGCCCTGGTGGCGGAGCATGGTCCGCGTTCGATTGCGACCTACAACGGTACGGTTGCCTTCCAAAATTCGGCCCAACTCGTTTATAGCCGGGCCTTTCATGATGCCTTGCAGTCGCCGTCTTATTACACGAGCGTCACCATTGATCAACCGGCAAAGGTGTTTGTGGGTTCGCGGATTGGCTATTGGACGGGCGGGAGTCACTCGTTCCACGATTCCGACGTGGTTTTGATTATTGGTAATAATCCCCTGGTTTCTCATTATGCACCCCCGGGTGGTGTGCCGTCGGTAAGCCCGGCCGATCAGTTAAGGCGGGCTCAGAAGCGGGGTTTAAAGGTGATCGTCATCGATCCCAGAAAAACCGAATTGGCCAAGCGCGCAGACCTGCATTTACAGGTTCGGCCTGGCGAGGACGCAATTCTGTTGTCGGGCATGCTGAAGGTGATTTTGAGTGAAGGTTTGCAGGACCAAGATTTTTGCGATCAAAACGTGTCGGGGCTTGCGTCGCTGCAGGCAGAAGTTTCAGGGTTCGATTTGACGGACGTGGCAGCGCGGACGGGCGTTGAAGAAGCTTTGATCATCGAGGCAGCTCGACTGTTCGCCAGCGGTCCGAAAGGCACGGCCATTACCGGTACGGGCCCTGAAATGGGCGCGCATCCGAACCTGACCCAGCATTTAGTGTCCTCGCTCAATATTGTTTGCGGGCGTTTTTATCGCGCAGGTGATCGATTGCCCAATCCTGGCATGTTGACACCGCCATCGCCGAAAGTGGCGCAAGTTGCCGATGTGGCGGTTGCGTGGGGACGAGGCGCGCGCTGTCGGGTGCGGCCAGATTTAGGGGAGTTGGCGACGCCAGGAAGGCTCGGACCATCGCGGGAGATGCCAACGGGGCAACTGGCGGATGAAATTCTCACGCCAGGACAAGGTCAGGTTAAAGCCCTGTTCGTGATTGCCGGGAACCCGATTATGGCTTGGCCGGATCAGGAAAAAGCGCTTGCTGCGATGAAGGACCTCGAGCTCTTGGTGTGTATCGATCCGTATATTTCCGCCACGGCGGAATTAGCAGATTACGTGCTGGCCCCCAAACTCACCCTTGAGCGTGAAGATGTCACCCTGTTGTCCGATGCCTGGTATGAAAAACCCTACAGCCAATATAGCCGGGCTGTGATCGAGTCCGAACATGATGTTATTGAAGAGTGGGAGCTGTATTGGGCGATTGCAGACCGGATGAATTTAGAAATCAATATTGGTCGATCGGTGGTTCCGAACCAACCGAAACCAGAAAAATTTGACCTGTTAAAAGCGATCACCAAAGGCTCTCGGGTGGACCTTGATTGGCTGCGCAATAATCCCGGCGGGCATATCTTTGAGGATGTGGTTTCAGAGGTGCAACCCGGGCCTGAGGGCGCGCTGGGTAAGCTCAAACTGTACCCAGAAGGCGTTAACGAAGAGTTTGCTGAGTTGCGCGCCGAGCCTGGATCTAATGCGGATTTTCCGCATCTTCTGATCGGTTTCAGAAGTAAATATGTCTTGAATTCCTTTGGGCACAATTTGCCCGAGTTGAAGAAAAAGAGTGGCACAACCAATCCGGCCCACTTACATCCAGAGGATCTGGCGGCGTTGGGGATTGAAGACGATGATGAGGTTCAGATTGCCTCGGCCCATGGCCAGATATCCGCGATTGTAAAAGCCGATGCCAAGATCAAACCGGGTGTGATCGCAATGCATCACTGCTGGGGCCTGTCGCCGGACAAGCAGGGCTCGGTGCGAGAGAACGGGGCCAACACCAATCTGTTGGTCAGTAGTGAGACCGGTATCCAGCGCTATACGGGGATGACGCGCTCAAGCAGCATTCCGGTCCGGATTAAAAAGTCAGCTTAGCGCGTCAGCGCGCTAAGTATTGGCTGTAGGTGTGCGTTAGGAACCGGGCCACGCCCAGTTTGGTGTGCTCACTTCTGGGCGAGGCGAAAATATCGAAGGCGTGCTGGGCGCCAGGCACCTCAAGATAAACCACCGGGCTTTTTGAGGTAGCGCTCAGGTCCGCGGCAAAAACCCGTCCCAATTCAATTGGAACCAATGAATCTTTGTCGCCATGGACCACCATGAACGGCGGCGCGCTGTCCTGAATGCGGCGTAAGGGCGAAGCATTTTCAAACAGCATTGGGGCGTCGGCGATGGTCTGTTTCACGATGCGTTCTTCCAAAACGGTTTGTAGTCCAGGATTGTGTTGCAGTTGGTCCCGGTCGGTCCAATCGAAGACGCCATAGAAGGGCACGGCCGCTTGCACCTGCGTATCACTCGACTCGAAACCGGGCTGAAACGCCGGGTCATTGGGCGTGAGCGCTAAAAGTGCTGTGAGATGCCCGCCCGCTGATCCGCCGGTTACGGCAATAAAATCGGCGTCTCCGCCATGATCACCGATATTGGCTTTGATCCATGCGAGCGCGGCCTTGCAATCGATGATGTGATCCGGGTAGGTAGCTTTCGGGCTGAGGCGATAAGACACCGAGCAGCAGATCCAGCCTAGGCGCGCCATGTGGAGCATCAAAGGCACCGCTTGCCCGGCCTTATCACCATACATCCAGGCGCCACCATGAATGTGCAAGAGTACCGGCGCAGAGGCTGGCCGAGAATCGGCTGCATACAGATCTAATTTCAAACCTTGGTGCCCGTAGTCGATGTCTTTGGTAATGGTGACGCCGGTTTTGTCGCGCGTAAAAGGCCGCAGTTGTGAGGCAAAGTCAGGCGTTGAGTGTAAGTCGCCTCGCAGATCAGGGCTGATGGTGGCTTGATAATCCTGGCCCAAACCTTTCTGCAGTGCGGCCTCAACTAATGGGCCGAGCGCTCGGCCTTGATAATGATGGTGGAGTAGGGCGAGCCAGCTGGCGAATAAAGTGACGAGCGCCAGAAACCCGATCAAACCCGAAAAACTGCCGCCGATCAGTAATAAGGCGGCTAACAGCATTTCGATGACGGTGATTTGTAGCGCTAATTCGCCGGCTGGCCAGCCAATGGCAAAGCTATAAACCATGAACCGGGCATTTCTCAATACCGGGAAATAGACGTTTAGGGTCAGTCCGAGACTGAGGACGGTAAAAATAAAAGCGATGAAGGTCATTGGGGTTTAGCCTTATTCGTTGACGGTTGGTTTGCGCCCGCCGGCATTTTTAGGATTGATTCGGGTTGGGAAAATGCCTGGGCGCTTGATTAAAGCGCTGGCGATAGGTTGCCGTCAACGTTGATGGCCGTGCCGCTGATATAACCGCCGGCATCGGAGCACAAAAGGCACGCCAAGCTAGCGCATTCATCGGCATAGCCCAGGCGGCCCATGGGCAAGGACTTACCAGCGGCTTCTATGAAGGCTTCGAGCGAATCATTGGATCCACTGCCCTTGTGCGCCCGCACCATCTGGTCGGACTCAATCCGCCCGATATTCAAAGCGTTCACCAGAACGTTGTGCGAGGCACCTTCGCCGGCTAAGACCTTGGTCAGCGCCATGCCTGCGGCGCGCGTGATCGAGGTTGGGGCCGAGCCTTTAGTAGGCGTCTTAGCGAGGGTATTGAGCATGTTAATAATCCTGCCCCAACGGTTGGCCTTCATTGATGGCAGCACCAAGCGGCTTAAGCGAACCGCCGCCATAAGTTTCAGGTCTAAATCATACTGCCACTCGTCATCCGTGATGGACTCGAACGCACCGGCTTTTGCGAACCCAGCATTGTTCACCAAGATATCGATGCGCTCGAAATCGGTTATGACAGCTTGATGCAACCGTTTGATGGCCTCGGCATCGGCCACATCGCAAACGTAACCGATGGCTTTCTGGCCTGACGCTTGGGCAATGCGCAAGGCGGCGTCGGTCACCTCGGCGTCGGTTCGTGCGGCGAGTGCGATCTGCGCGCCGGATTCTGCAAACTTCAAGCCCATGGCGTAACCCAAGCCTTTACTACCACCGGTAATGAGCGCAACCCGGCCATCCATTCTAATTTCCATAAGGCGTCCTTAAAACTGATTAAGATCCGGTCGACGAGGGGTTCGACCCCTGAGTTCGCGCTCGAATAAATGCTCCTCAACGAGGGCCACCATTAGAGCAACATGATCTTGGGTGGCGTTGAGCGCTTTAACATACTGGAATGTCTCGCCGCCGGCGGCAAGAAAGGCGTCCTGGTTTTCGACCTTAATTTCTTCAATGGTCTCTAGGCAGTCTACCGAAAACCCCGGGCAGATCACCAAGAGATCTTTTTTACCCGTCGCGGGGAAGGCGCGCATTTGGTCGATCGTGGCGGGCGTCAGCCAAGCCGCTGGTCCAAATTTAGATTGGAAGGCAACCGACCATTGATCTTTGGTTAACCCCAAGGCATGCGCCACACGGCGCGCGGTCTCTTGGCATTGCGATGCATAGGGGTCGCCCGCATCGCTCTGGGACATGGGAATTCCATGGAATGAAAATAGTAAGTGAGTGCCCGCTATCAGTTTTTGATTATATTTTTCGACTGACTTGGTGAGTGCATGAATGTATTTTGGGTGGGCGTAGTACTCGCTGATGAATCTAAAGTTGGGAATGATTTGATTGTTGGTTGCCGCGACCCACTTGTCGAACACCGCGCCCGTGGTTGCGCCCGCGTACTGTGGGTACAGGGGAATGACGAGGAACTCGCTGCAGCCGTCATCCTGCGCCTGGTTTAGGATCGATTTAAGCGCCGGATTGCCATAGGTCATCGCGCTGTAAAAGTGCAAGTCGCGCTCAGGATATTGCCGCTCAAAGTATTTAGCGACCCGCCGAGTGAGCGCTGCCGTGATATTCCTGATCGGGCCATCATGGGTGCCCCAGATCATCGAATAATTGTGGGTGAGTTTTTTGGGCCTAGTTTTGAGGATGACCCCATGCAGAATCGGTAGCCAGATCGAGCGCGGTAAGTTAACCACTCTTGGGTCCGATAGGAACTCTGCCAAGTAGCGCTTAATGGCCGGTACTGAGGGTTCATCCGGGGTGCCGAGGTTTGCAAGAATGACTGCCGTTTTGATGGTTTGTGCCTCAAAGAAATAAAAAATGGTAACACGATGACAAGGTTACGTAGAAACAAGGCTGCAGGTCTTTTTATCGGGGCTAAATGGCAACTAGGTGGTGCTGAAATTTAGACGTATACTGCTCGGACTGGGGGTGACATGGCTTCGACGCGGGTTGCAAAACCTAAGGTGCATGCCGAGAGGGTAGTGACTCTCGTAAAACAATCGCTGTAACTTTATAGTTGCCAACGACGAAAACTACGCACTAGCGGCCTAAAAAACCCGCTTACGTCCATGATTAGCTTGACCCGGGGCGGATGTGCCCATGTATTCAAACCGAGGGCACGACTCATGGGACCGCTGCCAGACCCCGCTTGTGGTTGAAGCAGTTAAACTTAAAGCAAGCTCGCCTTCCAATCCCTGTTTGTCGGGCCAGTGGAAGGTTAAACAGTAGACAAAATAAGCATGTAGAGCTGACGGCAGAGAACTGACGGACGCGGGTTCAACTCCCGCCACCTCCACCAAATTAAGCTTCAAATACGTCTGTTAAAAACCAAAAAGCCCCTTTTATAGGAGCTTTTTGGTTTTCGTCACGATTTGGTTTTCGATCACAGGGGGTCTATCGGTTATGTGACGCGGGCTTTTAATCTGTTGCACGGTTTGAGTGCGCGGCATTATCCGTTAACGATTTCAGGGTCAGGAATATGTCGTGTAAGCAGGCTGGCGAATGCGACGCGTCCGATACCGAACTTTACCAGATCCTCTTTCGCGAACCGGGCGGCTTCAGCAGAGATAGGCTTAGGGTTCTTGGCTTTCATATGAACTTCAGCGACGCGCTCCATGTGAACGAAGCTACCAACCGCCTCAGCCACACTGTCGCCACCGGTCAGCAGGCCATGGTTGCGTAAAATAATCGCTCGGTTCTGACCTAACGCCGCTGCGATCCTGCGACCGGCAACGACACTTTGCACTTGTACTTCTTCGTCATCCCATAGCGCATGATCTTCAAAGAAGATGCAGGACTCTTGCGTAATCGGTTCTATTGGCCGCGCTTCGGCAGAGAAAGCTGTACCCCATCCCGTGTGCACATGAACGGCGCTGACCAGGTCTGGCCGCGCTTCCAAAATAGGTTGATGAATATAGTAGCCGGCGACATTCACGAAGCCGGTCGCCCGCGGCAAGACTGACCGTCCGGTGCAACCAGCACCAAGTCGTCTGAAACCGTGGCCGCGTGGTAGGAAACGCCATAGCGCAGCATCCAAAAACGATCGGTACGCACGGGGTCTCGCGCGCTGATATGCCCGTCACCTAAGTCGCCCCAACGGTTTGCGCAGCGAGCAGGCGATAGCCTAATGCGCAGTCACGTTTGCGTCTGGCGCGGATCTCATCGATGGTTCTAACTTGTGGATTGGAGCGTTTAATCTGGTTCATAAGGGCCTTACTTTGCGATCTGGTTGGCTGCAGGGTGTGTTTATGCACTGTGCGGGAGGCGTTGTCCAGTGTGGAGGTTGTCGTGCGCCCGCTGGGGCCCGCGGCCGAAGTCTGTTTGTTTTTGGCCATGGGTCAGCAAGACTCGAAAATGCTTTAAGCGAGCGCGGCGATTAACCAAAATAGCAATACACGGCTGCTTGTTCCTGCCCAGCGTTTTGAGTGTCGAGCGGCTGACCGTTCGGGTCGATAAAGTGGGTTGCCAGTTTTCTTTAAAATGCTTGGAATCCTGATTGTTACAGGTAGGTGATGCGTATTGATATCCTTGGATGAAAAATCATCTTTGATAAACGCTCTAACGCTCTACGCTCTACGCTCTACGCTCTACGCTCTACGCTCTACGCTCTACGCTCTACGCTCTACGCTCTACGCTCTACGCTCTACGCTCAATTGATGGCGTAGGATTTGTCCGCTAGCTTGGGATTCCGTCTTTTGTCGCGCTGTGCGAGGATACCGCGAAAGCACGAATCATTTTAGTGAATCAAAATGGACGGGGATGCATTGATGCAAATCACAACGAATGAACTCACCGCCGAGTTTTTCTATCGGAAACCCCTTGAGATCGGCGAGCCGAAACCGGTTTTTGGCTTGGCCCCAAGTGACCCCGACCGGCCTGATCAGGAAGCACACCTCAAGACGGTTAAAAACGCCAGAGGCCAGGGGCATTGTCTCTCCGAGGCTGGTTTTGTGTTGCTTGAGCATGACACAGTGGTTTCAGATTTTTACGATGATGACCACGTTGCAGAAATCTATTATCCCGAAATGCAGGCGCTGGCGCAGCAAGAAACAGGCGCGGACAAAGTGTTTGTGATGTCGCATATTACGCGCAACGAGGCCGAAGCGGCCCTGGGCAAGCGGTTGGGCGCCCATCGATTAGTGCACAACGACTTCACCCCCAATTTTGAAACCACCATTGCGCCGTTACTTGAAAATGTTGAGCAGACACCGAGCCGCATTGCGGTTTACAACCTGTGGCGGCGGTTCGATGCGGACGGCCTCGATGCCCCCTTTGCGGTCTGTGATTCGCGATCGGTCACGGTGCCGGAGCTCGTGCCCACCGACCTTCATAATTACGGTAGTGGTGAGGGCTTTGCGGTTGAAATCTACCAGTCTTGTCATGCTGAACAGCACCAATGGTATTTCTATCCGAAAATGATGCGGGGTGAAGTGCTGATGTTTAAAACCTACGATTCAGCAGAGCAGCCGTTTTTACCAACCCTCCACAGCGCGTTTGACGACCCCAATTATGAGCCGGGCTCTGCAGCACCCCGCGAAAGTATCGAGGCCCGGGCTATTTGCTTGTTCTTTTAAACCGATTTTAATTTGTTGTGACGGAGACCTAGCGCTGGCGCCCTTTGTGCTGACTCAACAGCCCTGCGCTCAAGTCATTGAATAAACAGCGCGTAGCCCCCAGCAAGCCCACCAACCGTAAAGCAGTAGTAAGAAAAATAACGCAGCTGGGCACGGCGCACGAGAGAGATCATCCATTGGCAGGCAACGAGGCCCGTCAAAAAGGCAGCGATGAAACCAGCGGCGAGAACCGACAAGTCATTGGGCTCCACATGGAAGCCGCCATCAATCAGGTCTTTAGCAATTTTCCCGAAAATTAATGGCACCACCATTAAAAAGGAAAATTTGGCAGCGCGAGTTCGGTCGATGCCGAGGATCACCGAGGTCGAAATGGTTGCACCAGAGCGCGAAATGCCGGGCAAAATGGCGATCGCTTGAGCTAGTCCGATCACAAAGGCATTGCCGTAGGTGACGTCGCGGTCGGTATTTTTGGCGCGGTCCGCAACAAACAACAAAATGCCCGTCAGCCAAAGCATGGCGCCGACCAGTAAGATCTGCCGATCAAAAAGCAGCTCAAGTTCTTTTGAAAACAGCACGCCAACCAGTGCCGCAGGGATCATGCTGAGTACAATTTTAAGGCTGAACTGCCACTCTGGGCTGCGCAAGGAGCTGAACAATCCTCTGACAATTTGCAGTACATCGGCTCTGAACACGACCAAGGTGCTGAGGGCGGTTGCCAGGTGTACAACGATGGTGAACATCATGCTTTCTTGGGGCAGGCTGGTGTCACCTAATAAAACCTTACCCAGCTCTAAGTGTCCGCTACTGCTGACGGGTAAAAATTCGGTCAGGCCCTGCACAATACCCAAAAAAATTGCTTCGAAATAAGTCACTAAAATCCCCCATGGTTCGGGCCCTATTCTATGTGATTTTTAAGGCGTATCAGTAGGGATTAAACCGACCCCGATCATTCAGGCGCTCGGCGACTGCCTGAAAGGCGCCGCCATTGTGGTTAGAGCGTCGTGGTTAGAGCGTCTAGTGAATCGCGCGCTGTTCGAGCTCGACAAGGCGTCGGTAAGGTTGCTACGGCAACGGGTTTTACAGAAAAGGCCGGCTTAAGGCCCTGGGTAAACGGGCCATGACTAGGCCCTGAAGGCGTTGGCTCGCAGTCGGCCTGAATTCTCCCTAAGCTCACGCTTTGCGTCGGGTTCCTACCGGCACAACGGGTCTCTTTACGATTTAGGTCATCCAGGACCGGCCTGAACAACTTTTGCGCGAACCAATTGGGGCTGCCAAAAAAGCACGATGACAACCATCAAAACGGTGAGGTAAGACAACACCGGAAATAAAGCAGCAAGACCCAGCCACTGCGCCAACAGTGCGATGGGCATTGTCATGAGTTGTGCAAACGCCATGTTGAGCTGAAAGATGCTCATGATTCTGCCTCGCATATCGCTGGGCGCGATGTGCTGAATTAAAATCGTGCTCGACACCATCATGGTCGTCATGCCGGCGCCCAAGCCGAAGTTGCCGATCATAATGTTCAGTTCGTTTTTACCAAACACGAAAATCACGAAAGACAGTGAAAAAAGCAACGCGCCAAAGCCGATGAGGGCGCCGCGGTGGATAAAGTCTGCGAACCGCGCCAGCATCAAGGCCGCGATGAACGAGCCAATGCCCCAGAACATCATTACAAAGCCCATGCGGGGTATGGCAACCCCCACCTCGGTCGTGACCCAGGTTGGCCCCAGGCTGGCGGTGGCCGGATAACCAAGGCTCATGAGCAGAATGAGCAGGATGATGACCCAAAGTATGACCGGTTCTCCCCGGGCGTAACGTAAGCCCACAGAAATATCGGTCTTGATCTGGGCGAAACCGTAGGGTTGTGATTGCTGTGATTGTACGAGGGCACTGGGCGCATAATGCATCATGCCAATCAAGATCATGGCGAGGAGGTAGCCAATAACCGTTGTGCCGTAGGCCCCACTAAACCCGAAGGCCTCGATCATGAGGCCTGTGATCATGATGGCAACCGGCATCGCAATTTGGCCTGAGACCTGATTCAGAGAAATCCCAGAGGGCGTTAATCGCTGACCGAGGATGTCTGGCACGATGGCAAGGCGGGTGGGCGCATCAATACTTTGCAGGCCTGAAGAAAAAAAGGTGAGGATGAAAAAAGCGCCGAAACCAAGCAATCCGCTGAGATCCAAGTACATTAGCCCTGCGATCGCGGCAGTCATGACAACTTGTAATCCCAGGATCAGTTGCAGCAAGTGTTTGCGATTGAAGCGATCCGCCAAAGCGCCACCGTACAACCCAAAGGTTAAGGCGCCCAAACCCCGAGACGTGGCGATAAAGGCAACCAGAATCAGCCAGATGTTATTCGGCGCGGTGGATTGAACCCACAGGATTTGCGTTATGAATTGCAACGGCATCAGCATCTAAATTAAATTGAGCAAACAAAAACCGGAAATCACGATTGTGTAGGGGCGCCAGCGCGCCAGTGGCTAAGTCTGTCATGGGTAATGAATACTGATTTGCCCAAAGGCTATCACGGATCGATGGTTCAGGTTTTTAACCGTAACGAGCCATAGGTTAATTTAACAGCCTGATCACGTCTTCAGGCTTTGGCCCGCCCGGTAAAAACATCACGGCGGTTTCATCAAACCCTGCCTCGGAAAATGACCAAAGTTGCGCGCGCAGGGCCCCAAGATCGGTCTCTTGGGTTAATTGCAGCGTAGAAACGACTGCTTTTTCGCCACCAAACGCGCGATACCGCGCGTGGGCTGTGAGGATTTCCTCGGTGCGGCGATAGTGGGCAGAAGCGATCCAGCCGTCGAAATGCCGCGCCGCCATCTCAACGCCATTGCCCCAGCTACCGAAGTAAAGCGCCGGGCCGCCGAGCAGGTCGGGCCAGGGCGAAAGATCACTGTCACCGGCTTGACCCGTTTCGAGTACCGATTTGAGCTGCTTGAATTGACTCCGAAAATCGCTGAACCGAGTCTCGAAAGAACGCCCTGAAATCTTAAAATCGGCCGCGGTCGAGCCGGCGCCGAGTCCGAGAATGAGGCGCGGCCCACAGAGTTGTTGCAGCGAGAAAATACGGTGGGCGAGTTCAAGGGGGGTGTAAAGCGGTAACTGCAGCACGGCGGTGCCGAGCCTTATCGTGCGGGTGACTGCAGCGGCAGTCGCCAGGGTCAATAATGGATCGGTCATCATAAAGCCCCGACCCATTGCTTGGGCCGTCCAAAGGCTATGATAGCCCAGGGCTTCAAAGGCAATGGCTTGCTCCGCAATCCATTTTGGATCGTTCGGGTCGTTGACCGGTGCTAACAGTACGCCAAGCTTCATGGGTTAATCCCCCGTATGCGATGCCGTGAGCATAGCGGGTTTTGTGTAAAGGCGGCCACTGCCTCGTTGTCAGGGCAACGAGGCAGTGTTTGGCATCAAAGCCAGTCCCAGCTTTTACCGATGAAGACGTGACCGCATCTCGGCCCTGACCTTGAAAATCGCTGCCGGCATAAGGGTTGACATGAAGGTCTCAGTTGAGACACTAAGGTGCAACAGATTAGGCCTGACAGGTTGCTCTCAAAAGATTCACCAGAGCACATAGGTCTTAATCGGTCAGCACAAACCCATGCGGGCATTGGCCCATTAAGGATTTTTATGAGCGAAGCGAGACAAGAAAAAGCACCCTTTTGGTTGAGAGATAATTTTGCGCCCACCTTTGAAGAGCGCACCGAGACGGACCTAAAGGTTATTGGCCAGATTCCTGAATCTCTCAAAGGCACCTTGCTGCGCAATGGCGCAAACCCGCAAAGCGGGGAGTCTGCTCATTGGTTTTTAGGCAACGGCATGCTGCATGGCGTGCGCATTGAAGCAGGCCAAGCGAAGTGGTATCGCAATCGCTACGTTAAAACACCTTTATATCTTAAGCCTGATGGCGATGTGATGGATGGTTTGGGGGATATGACCATGTCGGCGGCCAATACCAACGTGATTCAGCACGCGGGTAAAATTATGGCGCTCGAAGAAGGGCATTGGCCGTTTGTGGTTTCAAATGAACTGGAGACCATTGGCCCGAATAGCTACGAGGGCAAGCTCCAAGGCGCGATGACGGCGCATCCTAAAATCTGTCCGGAAACCGGTGAGCTGCTGGCCTTTTCGTATGGAATGACGGCACCCTACCTTACCTACTTGCGCGCCTCCGCATCCGGCGAACTGCTACAAACCGAGCAAATTACCGTGCCCGGGGCTACGATGATTCATGACTTTAATGTGACGCGAAACTTTGTCATTTTCATGGACTTGCCGGCCGTCTGGAATTTTGAAGGCATGGCAACCACGGGTCTGCCAATTCTTTGGGACGAAAGTTATGGCGCCCGTCTGGGGGTGATGCCCAGAAACGGCGGCAATGATGATGTCGTTTGGTACGAGATCAACCCGTGTTACGTGTTCCATCCGTTAAACGCTTATGAAAATGGCGACAAGATTGTTATTGACGTTTGCCGAATGGACGACACCATGAAACCGGGTTCCAGCGCGCCACCCATGCTGTATCGCTGGGTTATCGATCAGACCTCCGGGCGCGTTACCGAGACGCAATTGGATGATCGCGTTGTGGACTTTCCTCGAGTGGCCGACAATGTGGTGGGCTTAAAGCATCAGTATGGTTACTGCGCCGCCTTTGCCGGCAGTGCCCCGTATGGGGAAGGGTTGATTAAATACGATCTAGAGGCTGGCACGTCGGAATATCGTCATTTAGACGGCGGACAAGCCAGCGAAGCAGTCTTTGTGAAAGACCCATCAGCCAGTGGTGAGGATGGTGGCTTTTTACTCAGCTATGTCTATCAGCCCGAAATCGACCAAAGCGAAGTACTGATCCTGAACGCGCAGGATATGTTGGGCGAACCGGTTGCCCGAATTCAGTTGCCGGTTCGCGTGCCGGCAGGGTTTCATGGCAATTGGATCGGAGACTAGACGGCAATTTAGGAATTGCGGCTGGGCTTCAATCTAAATCGCCGGGTCGCCCATGAGGGCGACCGGTGATTGCGCTATGGCCTATCCGCTATGGCCTATCCGCTATGGCCGGTTTATCAGGCGTCTGACTTGAATTGCGGGTCGGGTTGTGGCGTTGCCGAAGAAGGGAATCCTTATTCGGATGTTGCAATCGGATTGGCAGCTTTGAGCTGCGCCCGAAGGGTTGCTGACCAACGCTTGTTCAAGCCCGGTTGATGATTGAAACTGCTAGCGAGCGCTGGTGAGGGTCGGCTGTTAGCTTCGTAATGATGGGGCGCTAGGCTTTTAATTCTGACTTACCAATTCTCATCCTCACTGCGCCGAGATGACCTGCTTGCGCCGCCGTTTTTCAGGACGGATCAGTGCTTGATTAAGAAGGCTCGGCCCTGCAGCGGCATGAAAGAATTTTGCCTCGAGGATGACTGCAGACCATTTTAAATGTTGTGCTGCCGCTGCAGGGCGGTGACTTTTTAACAGGGGACACCCCTTTTAAGTTTTGGAGAAAGTGATATGAAGCAAACGGTGTTAGCAGGAATTTTAGCTTTGTTTTGTGTGGCTTGCGGGGGGCCTCAGTCGACCCAGCCCGATGATCGTGCGGTCAAACCCGCGGCCATTGGCAATTGGGGGGTGGATTTGTCGCCGTCAGAGTCCGCGCCCAGTCCGGGCGATGACTTCCATGGCTACGTCAACGCGGCTTGGCTCGCGGCAAATCCAGTGCCGCCAGAGCGCTCATCCTGGGGTTCCTTTTCGTTAATTGCCGAGCAATCAGAACATCGCGTTCGAGCCATTATTAAAGACCTAGAAAGCCTAGAGCCGGTTCAAGGCACGCCCGCGCAAAAGGTCAGCGATTATATGAAAAGCTGGATGGACGTTGCCGTGCTCGATCAAAAAGGGTTGGCGGCCATTCAGCCCGATCTCGACCGAATTGCGGGTATCGACTCACGGGTCGCCTTGGTCCGAGAGTTTGGTTTGGCCCCTCTGGTTGACGGTAGCGCGCCATTTTTTGCTTATGTGGGGGTCAATCCGATCAATCCAGATGCCCACAACTTGAGCATTGGCCTCAGTGGCCTTGGTTTGCCCGATCGCGATTACTATTTTGACGACACCGAACGATTTGCCCAAATTCGGGGTGATTACTTACAGTACATCGCCCTCATGCTGGATCAGGCGGGCTACCAAGCAAGCGCTGTGGCGGCGCAACAGGTTTTGGACCTAGAGGCGGAAATTGCCCAATTGCAGTGGGCGCGCGCCGATCGCCGTGATCGAGATAAAACCTACAATCCAACGACGTTTGAGGCCTTCCTAGCGAAATATCCAAGCTTCCCCTGGGCAGAATTTTTTAAGGCTCGCGGGATCGAATCGGCGCCATCGGTCAATATTGTGCATCCAGATACTATCGCCCCACTCATTGCCTTAGCGCAAGGTCAGCCGCTTGAACATTGGAAGGCATACCTTGCCTTTCATATGCTCGACAATCACGCAAGCCTTCTGACGACCGAGATTGATGAGGCCGCGTTCAACTTTCGCGGCAAACAGCTCTCGGGGCAAGCGCAGCGCCTGACCCGCTGGAAGCGCGGTGTAGCCCGAGTGGGTAGTAAGCAGGGGTTGGGTGAATTGCTGGGGCAGATTTACGTTGACCAACATTTCCCAAGCGAGTCAAAGGTGCAGATGGAAGCGTTGGTTGAAAACCTCAGGACGGCGTTTGGTCAGCGTATTCAAGCCCTGCCGTGGATGGGTGAGGCGACGAAAGTTGAGGCGTTAAAGAAGTTGGCAGCCTTTGAGGCAAAAATTGGGTATCCAGACCAGTGGAAGCTGCTGCAAGAAATTGAGGTTGATGCCGGGGACCTGTTTGCGAATGCTCGGGCCATTGAGCAATTTTTTTGGCAGGAAAGCGTGCAGGACCTCAACGCGCCGACCGATCGGGCCGAATGGTACATGATGCCCCAGACGGTCAACGCGTATTACACCGCGAGCTTTAACCAGATCGTTTTCCCCCGCAGCCATTTTAGAGCCGCCGTTTTTTTGATCCCAATGCCGATCCTGCTGTGAATTATGGTTCAATCGGGGCCGTCATTGGTCATGAAATGGGCCATGGGTTCGATGACCAAGGTTCAAAGTATGACTCGCGCGGCATCAAGCGAAACTGGTGGACCGAGGCGGACCTGGCGCGCTTTGGTCAGCGCACCGGCAAGCTTGCCAGCCAGTTCAGTGCCTACGAATCCCTCCCCGGATACTTTATTGATGGGGCCTTTACTTTGGGTGAGAACATCGGTGATTTGGGCGGGGTCGAAGTGGCTTTTCACGCCTATCAGTTATCAAAAAACGGCCAGCCTGCGCCAGTGATTGATGGCTATACCGGTGAACAGCGCTTTTTCTTAGCCTACGCTCAGGCATGGCGAGTGCATCGCCGCGATGACCTGGCCCTGCAGTTGTTGAAGTCAGACAGCCATTCGCCACCGAAGTATCGAGTCAATGGTATTTTAAGAAACATTGATGCTTGGTATGAGGCGTTTGACGTGGGCCCAGATAATGCGTTGTGGCTGCCCGAAGCGGAACGCGTCAGCATTTGGTGAATGCGGCGCGTTGAATCCTTCGGATTATAGAATCTCCAGCTTTAGAGTGTTGGTGGATATTGCCGGTAATGATGGGTAGGACAGACGCTAAAAAACGTGAAACAATCGAGTCATCATTTGCGGTAAATTAATTTTTTGAACAGGAGAATACCATGACAGATGCTTACATTATTGATGCGGCAAGAACGCCGCGTGGTATCGGCAAGGCGGGTCGGGGCGCTCTTGCGCATCTGCATTCTGGCCGGTTGCTGGCAAAAGTGCTGGAAGCCATTCGAGATCGCAATGACCTCAATACCGATGATGTGGATGATCTTGTTGTCGGTTGTAGCTCGCAAGTGGGGAATCAAGGATCCTGCGTTGGGCGCATGGCGGCTTTGGATGCCGGTTGGAGTACCAAGAGTAGCGCCGTGACCCTAGACCGATTCTGCGGATCGGGCATTACCTCGGTCAATCTTGCTGCAGCGAACATTATGAGCGGCATGGATGATCTTTGCGTTGCCGGCGGTGTTGAGATGATGTCTTACACCAGCACCCTCACCAACAAGACCAATAATCGAACGGTCGATGGGGGTAATTTGCATCTTAGGAACCTGCATCCGCAGCCCCATCAGGGCATCTGCGCAGATATGATCGCAACGCTTGAAGGCTTTAGCCGCCAGGATCTCGATGCGTTAGCCGTTGAAAGTCAGCGCCGAGCGCAATATGCAATCGATCATGGGTATTTTAATAAAAGCGTGATCCCGGTCTACAACGACGACGGGACGCTGGCATTGGACCGTGAAGAGTTCCCCAGACCCGGCACAACGATGGAAACGCTGGCCGCGTTGAAAACGGTGTTTGATCAGTTTATGCCGGCACCGATTGACGATTCCGGTGAAACCTTCGAGCAGTTGGTCAAACGGGCTTACCCCGATTTAAAAATTAACCATGTACACCATGCTGGCAATAGCTCGGGGGTGGTTGATGGGGCTGCGGCTTTAATCTTGTCGAACAAGGCCTATGCGGATCGAATGGGCTGGAAACCGAGGGCTCGAATCCGGGCGATGGCAACGGTTGGTGGCGACCCAACCCTTATGTTGAACGAGCCGGTGCCTGCCGCCAATAAAGTGTTAGCGCGCGCCGGCATGACCGTTAATGACATTGATTTGTTTGAAGTTAATGAGGCTTTTGCCGTGGTTCCAATGGCCTTTATGCATGAGAACGCAGACATGGACAAGGTCAACGTCAATGGCGGCGCCATGGCGCTGGGCCATCCGATTGCTGCAACCGGGTCCATCTTGATTGGCACGGTCCTTGATGAGTTAGAGCGGCGGGACTTATCCACTGGCCTGATTACGATGTGTACCGGCGGTGGCATGGCGCCGGCGATCATTATTGAGCGGGTATAATTCGCCTACAAGGGTTGTTTGCGGTTGCGGTTGAGGTTGAAGGCTGACGCCCGAGAAGCTACCGAGGCCGTGTTATTGAGCAGGAGTGGTAAGGTTTAGGCTGGGTCGGCCTAGCGGGCACTGTTTACTTTGAGTAAATAGTGGCCTATAAAGCCAAGAGCCGAGAACGATTTCGAGGTAAAGTAATAAAAAAACAGCTTATCAATAAGAATAAAGCTGTAAAAAAGTTTCATAAATAGGGGGAAGTATGCGTTCAAGCAGAGCGAAGATTGCGTTGCTCGTGGCAACTGGGTTTGTATTACCAGCTGCGACCGTTGCGATAGCAGAAGACACGGGTCGAAAGATTGAAGAAGTGATCGTAACCGCCGAGCGCCGAGAGGCATCGATTCAGGATACGTCGATGTCAATCACAGCCTTCACAACAGAGTTCATGGATGATTTCGGAATTCGAAATCAAGAAGACCTTCAGAACTTTGTACCCGCCACAACCATTCAACCCTATGACGCGACGATTCGCGGCGTTGGTCGAAATTTCCGAGCACTCGGTGGTGATCCGGGTGTTGCA
>CAJJAX010000003.1 GCA_905182155.1 uncultured Pseudomonadales bacterium | reverse complement strand
CTCGTCTTCATAGGTGTCGTAGCAGCCATCCTGGTCATAATCAACTCCGGGGATGGGGGCAGAAATCCAACCGACGATTCCTGTTGGGCATAAATCGTTTTCATCAAGGATACCGTCATTGTCATCATCAAGGTCTTCTACGTCATCTTTGCAGCCATCGCTATCGTGGTCTGTTCCTGCCTCTGAAAGCCAGTCAAGAATGGTGAATGGGCATAAATCGTTTGAATCAAATACACCGTCATTGTCATCATCGACATCTTCCCCGGTATCTTGGCATCCGTCTGAATCAAAATCCGTCAACGCAGTCGGTGTCCACCCCACATCCCCTCGAGGGCATGAATCTGCACCGTCAAAAATTGAATCGTTATCATCATCCGTATCTTCGTTGTCGTCCTGGCAGCCATCGGCATCATGGTCTGTTGAAACGGAGCTTATCCAGAATAAATCCCCATAGTGGCACACATCGGAGACGTCGAGAACTTGATCGTTATCATCGTCAAGGTCTTCTTCCATCGAAAAGAATCCATTGTTCCACATGTCATCCATGCAACCATCGCTGTCGTGATCGCCGAAATTAGCAGAAGACCAATTCCAATGTGTAAACCTCGGGCAAAGGTCATTGTTATCCAAGACTCTGTCGTTATCGTCATCAAGGTCCTCACCGACGTCCCGACAGCCGTCGCCGTCCCAGTCAGTGATGAGGTTTTGATCGACGCTCATGAACACTGAGGTCCATCCGACGTCGCCTGCTTTGCACGCATCGATGTTATCTGGGACCCCGTCGTTGTCGTCATCATCGTCTTCAGACGCATCATTGCACCCATCTGCATCGTTGTCAGATGATGCATTGGAAGTCCATCCTAAATCACCAGGCATGCACTGGTCGTCGTCGTCAAAGATACCATCGTTGTCATCGTCGAGATCTTCGGTTGCATCTCTGCAGCCATCTGAGTCGTAATCATTGAGAGCGGTCGAAATCCATCCGAGATCACCCAGACGGCAGTCATCATTGACATCGGTCACGCCATCATTGTCATCGTCTAAGTCCTCTTGCGAATCTTGGCAACCATCGCTGTCGTAATCTGTAGCACCGGAGGAGACCCAGCCGATATCACCACGTACGCAAACATCGACGTTATCGAGCACGCCGTCGTCGTCGTCATCATTGTCTTCGACGTCATCCTTGCACCCGTCCGAATCGTAATCGTTGGCGAGGGTGGGCGTCCACCCCATGAGTCCCTTTGGACAGTTGTCATCGAGATCGATCACGCCATCGTTGTCATCGTCATCGTCTTCGAGCGCGTCTTGGCAACCATCACTGTCGTAATCGGTTGTTGGGCCTGAAATCCAGCCAATATCACCGGGAGTGCAATCGTCATTCGCATCAATGATTCCATCATCGTCGTCGTCGTTGTCTTCAGAAGTTGCGTCCTTGCATCCATCCCCGTCGTGGTCGTTGGCCCCAGATGAAATCCAATTCTTCTCAGAGGGGTTCCTTGGGCATCGATCGTTCCAGTCGTTGACACCATCACCATCATCATCATCATCATTATCGTCCGTTACACCATCTAGGTCAGTATCAAACCCAATGGCTGGCGCTCGCCCTGACTTCTGTAGTACGAGCGTGGTATTCGGGTTGTCCTCAGTTGGAATCGACAATACACCCTGCTCGTTTTCGGCAAAGAAGGCGAAGGTATAACTGCCTTGTATATCAAAGTTGTCATAACGGCCCTCATAGGTACCGTCGCCGTCAAAATCGACGAGATCAATCTCTAAATACTCAACAACCGGAACGTCAAGCCCGCCTTCAACTTCATCCGGCGTATTGATCACGGCAAATACCCTAGACACGGGGGTTGCACCGATCACGTTATAGGCCTTTAAGATTGCAGAGCGTTCGCCATTAAGTTCTAAATCTTGAGAAACATCGGCAATAAACGGTGCGTCAGATGCCTTAATAATGCCGCGTCCAAATTCAAAGTTTCTAGCCAACAATTGGTCACTCTTTTCATTCGGGACATCATTCCAATTGGCTTCTAACAGCGCCTTTTGCTTTCTGAAAGTTCGCATGGCGCCTTTTGCCGATGTGAAGGCTGGGTAAAAACCACCGCTGTTATCGAAGTTCCGCCAAAAAATAGAAGAGAAAGAAAAATTGGCGCCGGCCGCAAACAAGGCAGGCTCATCTGAGGTCGTACTCGTAACCATTAGACGTTGCTTACCCTCTGGCGGGGCCATCTTGGCTAGGAACGAGCCTGACTGACACGCATCATAGACAATTGCAACGGAGCTCACACCGCCTTCAGTCTGCAGGATGTCTGTCCATTCATCCAATTCATCGGCCAATACGATGCTGTACTCATTAACCAAGAACCTTTCTGGCCCGCCGTGATCAACCAAGAATATCAGGACATCCGAGGCAGGATCATTGGGGTCAGCGGCCCACTCGGTGAGTGCCCACTCTAAGTTCTCGCGAGTTGCGTCTTTATCGATCTCGTTGGGATCGAACCAATATTGCCCAACCAAATTTTTGCTTGGCTGATCGCTCAGGACCATAATGTCCGCCGCTGGAATCCCTTGATTGACGAGGGAGGCAAATGCGGTTTGCGCTGAGAATTGGGTTTGAGTCCAAAGAAAATTGGAAACGATGTTACCGCCACCCGCAACGATGATCGCCTTTTGCTTGCCGATTTGACCGCGTGTGGTGCGGTTCTTATCTAGCGGGAAGGCATCGTCAAGGTCCAAAACGCCATCGTTGTCATCATCTGTATCACAGACATCGCCATCTCCATCAATATCCGTATCGAGCTGGTCAGGATTGGAGAGGAACGGACAACTGTCAATGAGATCGGCAATTAAATCATTGTCGTCGTCATCATCACACGCATCGCCATAGCCGTCTCGATCGGCATCAGTTTGATATACGTTAGTAGCTTGTGGGCCCGCCCAGGTTCCGCCCAGTCCATCGCCATCTTCATCTGAGCCATAGGCCGACGCCAGGCAGGGTGATGCGAAGGTCAATGTAACGTCAGCCGGTTGAATTGCCTCATAGGCTTCAAGGTCTGCGCAATAGACTGGGTTGCCCGTGAGCACAATGCTGCCGGATTGGATCGCAGATAAACCATCGTCTAATCGGTGAATATTATTTTGCGACAGATCAAGGGCCGAAATCGCGCCCAATTGATCGAGCCCTGAAATATCCTCAAGGTTGTTCCGATCCAGGGTCAGCGTTTGTAGGGATGACAGCTCGATAATCGAACTTAATGAGGTCAGTTTTGCATTCGACATCGAAAGCGCCGTCAACGTCGCGGCGGTTGCGAGATTACTCAGATCATCAAGATTGTTTCTCGAGAGGTCTAAGCGCTTAAGCGCGGGCATCCCAGAAAAATCGGGTAAGGCATTAATGGGGTTTTTCGCCAGCAACAAGGCCTCTAATTGCGGCAGACTTAGGACTGGCGATAGATTGCTAATCCGATTGACGCTGACATCCAGGGTTTCTAAGTTCGCTAGATTTTCAATCCCGTCGATGCGATAGATAGTATTGCTTTGAAGTAGCAAGTTGGTCAGGGCAATGAGGTTTTCAATCCCGCGGACAGACTGAATATTGCGTCCAGAACAATCCAGTGTCGTTAGCGTATTGACCTCTTCGACCTCGGTTTCCAGCAGACAGGCTTTCAGATTCGCGTCGATAATCGCGCGCACCGCTTCTGTGAGGGCCATTGTGGACCGCGTTCGATCCAGCGGAAAGCTATCGGCTTCATCTAAGACGCCATCGTTATCGGCATCGGCGCAGTGGGCCATGCCGGGGAGTTGGTGGATGGGAGTGTTCGCTTGCATCGTTCGGCGCCCAGTCTTCCGAGTCAGCAAAGCCATCGCCGTCCGTATCGTCCTGGCAAGCGCTATCATTCGCCTCGAGATTATAATTCGACCACTGGCTTTCAATGGCTCGCAGTTGTTCAATCTCTGCGCAAATCAGCGGATTGTCCCATAAATCAATACTCAACCAACCATTCTGAGTTGGGTCTAGATGCCCCAGCGCGCTGACGACTTTTTGAACTCGATTATTGCGTAAACTCAGTCCGTATAACGGCAACTCGGATAGCGCGCTGATGTCTGCTATATCATTATCAGAAACATAGACCTCGCGCAGTGAAACCAGCTCGTCCAGGCCGTTGAGTGTGGTGAGTTGATTATCACGACCTTCAAGCCGACGCAGGTTGTTAAGCCCTGACAGTGGTCTCAAGTCAGCCACATCATTTTCGGTGAACCATAGATCCTGAAGATTTGGAACCCCGGCTAACGGCGATAGGTCTTCGATGTAAAAATTGCTCGATATATCAAGCCACCGCAGATGTTTAGCCCCTTCAATACCATCAAGATAATCAATGCGATTGCGATTAAGGCTCAACTCCTCAAGTGCTGGCATTTCAGAAAACGCTGCCAAATCTCTGATTCGATTTGATTGCAGCATCAAGTGTTTTAAACCGGGTAGCGACCTGAGTTCGTCTACGTTGCCAATTCTGTTATTCGATGCATTGATGCGCTCAAGACTAAAAAGCCCACCCAGTGCATCAAGATTCGTCAATGAATTGTTATCGACACTCAGCTCCTGAAGCTTCACCAATCCAACCAGATCCGTTAGATCTGAAAGGTTGCTATTACTCAAGTTTAAATATTCAAGCCGGCGAAGGTTTTGAACGAAGCGCGCATTACCGGCTGCCTGAACCGTCAACGATCGCAAATCAAGCAAGCCCGATAAGGCTTCCAGGTTGGTCAAAGTGTTAAAGCGCAACTCAAGATATTCAACCCGGCTCAAATCTGCAAGCGGTGCTAGGTCCAAACTGTCGCCTTGTAGCCTCAAATCTACCAAGGCCGAGAGCGAGCCAATGCCGCTGATGGAACTGATTGAATCATTCGAGCAGTGGAGTTCCGTGACGACGTTGACCGAACTCGCCTCTGGATATCGATCCGTCAAACATTGTTTAAAGCCGGCATCCGTAATTTGTTCAAGTGCTTCAGCGAAGTCCAGATACTGGCGTGTTGCGTCATCTGGATAGGCATCGGTATTATCACCTAACCCATCGTTATCGGAGTCTTTAAAATCTCGTGAATCTTTAGGAAATAGATCTTCCGCATCAACCACGCCGTCATTGTCATCATCATTATCAAGGCTCAAGCCAGTGGTGGAGTCAGCAGCCGTTTTACCGTCTAACCACGCATCGGGTTGACCATCCCCATCGGAATCTAAGGCTGCTGCGGCATCATTTGGAAAGTCGTCATACTCATCGGCCACACCATCGCCATCGCGATCCTCAGAACAGGGTTCCGGGTATTCAATGTTCGCATAGGTCCCTGAGGCACGAACCTGCTCGATCTCACGACACAGAACAGGGTTGTCGTTTAAATAAACGTTCGTATTACCGTATCGCGCGAAGGTGTCGCCTAAAAGGCTGATCTGGTTAAAGGCAAGGCCCAGATGCCAAAGCCGTGTGAGCGACGACAGGTCAGAAATGTCTCGGATATCATTGCGCTCAAGACTTAATTCGCCAAGGTTGGTCATCGACGCCAAGGCCGACAAATCATTCAAACCGGTTTGATTCAAGCCCAGGTGTCGAAGTCTTGAAAACCGATCGAGCCCGGATAAATCCGCGATCGGGTTGTAGTCCAAATAAAGCCCGTTCAAGTTTGGCGCGCCGCTGAACCCTTCAAGATTCTGAATGGCATTGTTCTGCACATAGAACCAATCCAATCGCGGCACATCGGTTAAATCAATTGCCGTTAACCGATTATTATTAGCGTCGATCTGCCTTAGCAAGGCCAGCCCATCCAAAGCAGCCAAGCTCTGAACTTGGTTATTCGCAAAGCCAAGATATTCCAGGTTGCTTAATGCTGATATTGGCGACAGATTGGTAATGGCGTTCTCACCCAGCGACAGCCAAGTCAGCGCCCGCAGGTCTGAAAGCGCTGTCAGATCAGAAAGCCCCACAGTGTCCTGCCGGTTAGCGTTGAGCCCTAAATGGGTTAACCGAGCGAGATTCTTTAGCGCGCTAATATCGGTTACCTGACTGTGCTCGATAGACAGTTCACGCAAGCCAACAAGACCTGCAAGTGGCGCCAGATCGGCCACCGACGTGGCTCGAACCGCAAGCTTTTTAAGACGGATCAGGTTTGATAAAGGCGTGAGGTCAGAAAGCTCCGCACGGCCCCATTCCAATAAAAGGGTTTCCAAGTTCACCAGCTTTGCAATGGGTGTGATGTCGGTGAACTCTTTGTTGTTTAAGTTCAGGTAAACCAACGCCCTGAACGCTTCTAGGCCGCTTAAACTCTGTATCCCACCATTGCTACAGTCTAGGCTTGTGAGTTCCCCTGAGGTCAGCATCCCAGCCGTTGCATTACTCAGACACTGTTTCAAGCCACCATCTAATACGGCTGCAAGTGCGGTTTCAATTTCCAGGAATTGGCGGTTGGCGTCGTCAGGATAGGCATCCGCATTATCGCCCACACCATCGGCATCCCCATCGGCTTGCTCATTGGGGTCATTGGGTAGCGCATCCAGACCGTCTTCCACACCATCGTTGTCGTCATCGGTGTCTTCGACAAGTCCAGGCGCATCAGGGTTGGTTAGGATCGTAATCGACCGGGCAGTTCGTCATCAGGGCACATCGGTCACGCCGTCGCTGTCATCGTCTGAATCACAAATATCGCCAATGCCATCGCCGTCGGTATCGACCTGATTGGGGTTGAAGGTAAACGGACAGTTATCAGCTTCTCCAAAAAAGACGCGGCCTCATCGCATAAAAGCGGGTTGCCGGAAAGGTCAAGGTTGCCTTCCGACATGGCATCAAAGGCATCGCCCAGCACTGAAATCTCATTCGAGGTAAGCGTCAGTTCCTGTAGCGGCGTGCTGGCTAGCACCGGCTTAATCGACGCAACATTCCGGATCAAATTATTGTGAAGGTACAAGTAACTGAGATTGCTCGCGACTTCTAACCCTGCAAAACCGGTTAGGCGATTATTATTAAGATCGATCCAGTGAAGATTGGGGACCCCGTCAATCGTAATGCTTGTAATCTGATTGTCACTCAACTCTAGTTGACTCAAACCCGGAAGGTTGCTTAGGGTCAGTGACTGCAGTCGAGCAGTTCGGGCGCTAATATTTTGCAGGTTCTGACTTCCGGAGAGTGGGGACAAATCCGTGATCTGAGTGTTATTTAGGTTGATATATCTTAGCGAAGGCATTTCAGGCAGCCCTGCAAGCGTTGTGATGGGGTTATCACCTAATTCCAATTGTTCTAGTGATGCGGTTGCACCAAGCTCCGGTATCGTGCTGATTTGACTGCTGTAAAGATTGAGATAGCGTAACTGCTTCAGGTTCGCCAAGGCGCTATAGTCATTAATTTGATTCCAACCGATTTGCAAATCCCGAAGATTGGTTAACCCGCCGAGTACAGCAATATCCTTAATGTTTGCGTTATTCAGATTAAGCTTTGTCAGTTGCTTTAAACCCAGCAGTGGTGTCAGATCGCGCGCTGCGTCACGGCAACAACTCCAGGCAATACTGAGCTGATCCAATTTGGTAAGTTTTGCCAGCGGGCTTAAGTCGCCGCCTCGATAACCCTCAATATTCAGATCGACAAGATTGGTAAAAGCTTCTATACCCGCCAGCGACTCAATATTTTTGTGATTGCATTCCAGCGCTGTGATACTGCCAACCGTATCAGTACCTTGGGTTTGGTTCACAACACAATTGTTCAGATTGGTGTCTAGGAGCCCCGCCACGGCTTCAGCCAAACTCAGGTACTGTTTTGATGCATCGTCCGGGAAGGCATCGCTGTTATCGCCCACACCGTCGCCGTCAGAATCCATCGATTCAGTGGGGTCATTGGGAAACGCGTCTTGGTCATCTGAAACGTTGTCATCGTCATCATCGCTATCATCCTCGCCATCGTCTTCACCATCACTGTAGCCTTCGTTCCAATCGTCGGGATTACCATCGCCATCAGAGTCGACGCTTGCGGCAACATCATCGGGGAAGGCATCCAGGTCATCCGGCACACCATCGGCATCTGAATCGTTCCCGCAACCGGTTGTGAATTCAAACCGCACCCCCTGGCCCAAGACATTACCGATATTGTCATAGGCCTCGCACAACAACGGGTTACCCGACATCTTGATATCCGTACCGTTATAGTCCGTAAACGAATTCCCAATGACGCTAATTCGGTTTCGCTCGAGATTCAGATACCAAAGGTTCGTTAAACCTGACAGCGGACTCACATCGACAATAAGATTATCCTGCAGCTCTACGTGGCCTAGATTACTGAGCGCTGCCAAGGGCGTGAGATCAATAATTTGGTTCGCGCCTAGGCTCAGATAGCGAAGCGACGTGAGGTTCGATAAAGAGGACAGCTCGGCGAATTGATTATTGCCAGCCCACAGTTGTTCAAGCTTAGGCACGCTCGCCATTTTAAAAGCGGTTGTTGGGTTATTTCGAAGGGAAACCGTCTGAAGTTTGGGCAAGTCGTCGAACTCAATAACCCGAATATCGTTGTCGTCTAAATTCACATGTTCGAGCAATTTCAGGTCGTTCAAAGCTGAGGTTAGTTCAATGCGATTTTGAGATAGGGTCAAGTCCTTAATGCCGCTGGGCAGACTCGATACGAACGGCCCGAGATCATTAAGTTGATTCCCAGCGTAATTTAACTGCTCGAGATTAGGAGCCGCTTTGAAGTTCGGTAGTTCGGAAAACGATGTGTAGGCAAGCCCTAAGCGCTTGAGTTTCGGAAGGCGTTCAATAATGTCGATACTCGCGATCTGAGTTTGATTTAGGTGAAGGTCCTCTAAAGCGTTTAGATTCTCAAGTGCGCTCAGGTCGTTAATCGGAAGCCCTTCGAGGTTCAAATATCTGAGGTTCCGCAGCGCGCTAAGGGGCGCAATGTCAGACAGGATTCGTTGGCCCCACTGGATTTCCAAATGTTCTAACCCGACCAATGCGGCGATGGGTTGCACATCCGTAAAATTGTGATTCCAAAAACGAAGGTCGGTCAATCCGGTGAACTGCCCGAGACCATCAAGGCCGTCAATCTGCTCGTTGCAGTGTAATGAAATTAATTCATCAGCGAAGCCTTGCCCGCTCAAGTGATTGTTGAGGCACGCTAACAGGCCCTCATCGCTTACGCCCGCTAGCGCTTCTTCTATCTCGAGTGATTGCCGGTTTGCATCATTGGGGTAGGCATCACGATTATCGCCAACGCCGTCGCCGTCGGAATCGGTTTGCTCTGATGCATCGTTCGGAAAGGCATCCGCCTCGTCAGGGATGCCATCGTCATCGTCGTCCCCATCCAGGCTTAACCCGGTTGTCGAGTGCGTAGCTGGATCCAAGTTCTCTTGTATAGCCCAGTCATCAGCTGTAAACTTGAACTCGTAGTTACCTGGTAATAACGATATACGTTGCAGTGTAAACACCGTCACCATCATCATCATAGGCGCAGGTGCCAGACCATTGCAGAGAGGCTTGGCTATTGCTCAGCTTATCTACTTCGCTACAAAGCAATGGATTGCCCTCTAAGCTGACGTTCGTATTCAATGGATAATCATCGAAGGTATCAGCGATCTGGGAAATCTCATTATTTCTTAAGTCGAGGTTATAAATTGAGGTTTTACCTTTTAGCGCGGAGATATCCCTAATTTTGTTGTCGCCCAACTGGACGTGACCCAGTTGCTCAACCGCTCTAAGCGGTTCTAGGTCCGAAATCTGGTTGTTTCTGAGGCTGAATTGATGCTGTCTTTGATCGGGCTGGTTGCGCAGAAAGTCTGCAAAGCTCGTTAGATCGGATAACCGATTTTGCTCAAGCCAATAATTGTAGAGTTCTGGCGCATTCGTCACATCAAAAGACGCAATTTCATTGTAATGTGCTGAAATTGTATGGAGTTTAGGCACATCGCTGATGCGCAATTCTGTTAGCCGGTTCTGACTAACCCAAATCTCTCGTAAAGCTTCGCGGCCACTCAAGGCGCTGATATCCGTGATGCGATTGTTATTCAGGCTTAACCGCTGAAGCGTTAATGGCAGTCCGGCGACAAAAGCTGGCAGGTTTGATATGGCTAAATTGTTCGCCCACAGTTCCGTGAGGTTCGGGAATTGTAAGAACGACTGTTCGGCAAGGGCGTTATCCTGCACGTGGAGCTTTTCGAGCGCATTCAGCGTGCCCAGGGCCGATAAACTAGTAAGGTTGTTGCTGGCAAGGTAGAGCGCCCGAAGTTTGGGCATATTCGCCAGCGGCGCAAGATCTTGAAGGTCGTTACCATGAAGATTGAGCCATTCAAGCTGTTTCAGACCCGATAAAGCAGAAATGTCTTTGATGCAACGCGAGCCCCACTCTAGCTCCAAGACGCGAAGACTCGTCAAGACAGTTAAGGGCGTAAGGTCGCAAAACTGTTTGTCTCGAAGATACAGCTCTTCGAGATTCACAAAAGCTTGCAGCCCGCTTGCAGACTGAATATTTTGATGGTTGCAATCAATTCGCAGCACATCACCGGCAGTAGTCTGCCCTGCTGTTTGGCTTTGAATGCATTGCTGTAGGTTGGAATCTTCAATGCGCTCTAGCGCCTGATCGATAGACAGAAATTGTTGGGTTGCATCATCTGGAAAAGCGTCTTTGTTGTCGCCTATGCCGTCGCCATCGGCATCAGTTGCATCCGTGGGGTCATTTGGAAAGGCATCGGCATCATCATTAACTCCGTCGTTGTCATCGTCCGTATCGAGCACCAGACCCGTGGTCGAATCCTCGGCCCCAAACCCGGCGTTCCAGTCATCAGGCGCCCCATCGCCGTCTGAATCGCGCGCGGCCGCAATATCATTTGGAAAAGCGTCCAGTCCATCGGGACGGCCATCGCCGTCGGCATCGGTTGCACACTGCCCGTCAAAATAAACATTCACGGCCAGGGATTCAAAGCGGACCTGTTCTACGCAAAGGATGGGGTTTTGATTCAAATAGATATTTGTGCCGGACATGGCGTCAAAGGCGGCGGCAATCACCGAGATATCATTGCGCTCGAGGTTGAGATGGCCAAGGGAACTAAAGCTTGCAAGGGCTGCGACAGACGTGATGCCATTTCGTTGGGCGGCTAAACCACCGAGCGTATCGGCAATGTTCGCCAAAGACCCAAAGTCTGTGAATCCCGTCTCGTTAATATCAAGTGTAGAAATAGGTTGATCATCACTAAAACTTAAAGTTTTTAAGGGGTTTCGTGCCAAACTGAGCTGCGACAGGTTTGGGAAATTGTCGATCGACACTGTACGGATTGCATTGTCGCTGAGGCCGATATAGGAAAGGTTGCTACCCTCGGTATTTTCAAAGCTTGAAAGCTGATTCTGGTCAAGCCGTAAGTCCCTCAAGGCCGGGAGCGCGACTAATTTTGAGACTTGCCGTAACTGATTAGATTCTAGGCTTAACTCAATCAGTTTATTTAGGTTTTCGAGCGCGCTGGCATCAGCGATCTTATTGTAGCGCAAATTAAGATATTCAAGGTTCCGAAGCTCGCTCAGTGGCGAGACATCGCTGACTTGTTGGCCTTCAATATTCAAACGGGTAAGACCCTTGAGGCCAGACAGTGGCGTTAAATCTTTTATCTGACCATTACCCCAGGCGAGCCTTAAGTTTTCTAGTTTGTTGAGCGCGGCGAGCGGTTCAAGATTCGCAAACTGAATATTGTCAATATTAATTTGCGTCAGTTGGTTAAAGGCTTGAATCCCTTCTAAGCTTTGCGCTGAATTACAATTCAGCGCCAGAATCTGACCGGCATGCACAGCGCTTTGCTCTTGATTGCTTAAGCACTGTCTTAGGGCATCATCGATGACTTGCGCTAAGGCATCGGCGATCAGAAAAAACTGCGCGTCGGGATTATCAGGGTAGGCATCGGTATTATCGCCCACGCCATCATCGTCGCGGTCAGCGCTTTCGCTCGGGTCATTCGGAAAGGCGTCGCTTACGTCCGCCACGTCATCATTGTCATCATCCAAGTCAAGTTCTAGACCGGTTGTTGAGTCGTCCTGGCCATAGCCCAAGTTCCACTCATCGGCCTTACCATCACCATCAAAATCAAGGGCTGCCGCAAGGTCGGTTGGGAACCGATCATCGCCATCAACCACGCCATCACCATCGGTATCGCTGGCGCACTGGGTATCAAATTGCAGGCTGACCGACTCAACTGGATTCGCGCGATACGCATCAATTTCTGCGCACAACAATGGATTGCCGTTGAGGTCTATATGGGCGTTACGAAAATTATCAAAGATGCCATCGATCCGTGTGATGTCATTATTTTCTAAATAAAGGGTATTGAGACTGTCCAATGCCGACAGGGGCGATAAGTCCGACACCTTGTTTTGACGAAGGCTAAGATGTTCCAAGCGATCCAGTTCAGCAAGCGGTGCGATCGAGGCAATCAGGTTGTCGTCCAACTGTAATTCTTGCAGCAAGCGAACCCGGCCCAGTGGCGCGAGATCCGTTATCTGATTTTGCCGCAGGTCTAAGTAACGTAAATAGCGCAAGTCTTCGATCGCGGTAAGGTCCTTAATGCCATTACCGTACAATACAAGCCGTTCCAGGCTGTCGAGCAAAGCAAGGGGCTCTAGATCAATATCACCTAAAGAATTTAAGCGGATATCGGTTGCATTGAGCAGGTCAGACAGCCCAGTGAAATCGGTGACGTTTCTCGATTCGTTCAGATTAAAATAGTTGAGATTACTTAAGCCCTGTAAAAAATTCAGATTTGTTAATTGAGGGGCATTCCTGAGTTCTAAGCTTTCGAGCGATTGCAATTGCGATAGTGCCGACAGGTCCGTTAATTGCGTAGCACTTTCAATCGATAAATAACGAAGATTGATGATGTTGCCAAGCTGCGAGACGTCGACGAGTTGTTCGCCGCCAATGGATAGGTTTTGGATCTGAAAGCCTTCCGGCAACAATGAAAGATCCGCCAGGCGAGGACTGCGAATGTCTAGATGCTCTAATGTTCCAAGGTTCACAAGCCCCGTAATGCTCGTAAGGTCGTTGTACGCTAAATCGAGCTGTTGAAAGCCAGTTCCTGCAAAGGTATCAGGAATGTTCACCACATCAATCTTATTGCTACTTGCGATCAAAGTATTTAGGGATTGCAGGTTGAACACCGAATCAATGTTGGTGAGCTCTAGACTCTGAATGTTTAGGTATTGTAGGTTCGGTGCAAAGGCAAGCGTTGAGGCTGAAAGGTCACGTATGAGCGAGTTAGACAAATCTAACCATGTAAGCAGCAGATTTTCTGGTAGCACAGAAAGGTCGTTAACTCGAGTGTTCTGGATCCTGAGGCGCGTTAGCGGCTTATCGGCGATCGGGGTAAGGTCAGACAGACGATGGCCTGCGACAGAAAGCTCAGATAGCTGCATCAGGCCTTGCAGAGGTGATAGATCTGCGATTAACCGATCACCCCATTGCAGCTGCAATCGTTCAAGATCTAACAAGTGCTCTAAGGGTGACAAATCACTAAAGTTTGGATTCGAGAGCTCGAGCACCGAAAGACGAGAAAAGTTTTCAAGACCATTCAGCGCGGTTACATTTTGATAACCGCAGTCTAATCGAGTGAGCTCACCCGCCGTCACGTGATTCTGGGTTTGATTCGTCAGGCAATTACGAAGGTTTTGGTCTTCTATTTTTGAGAGCGCCTCCGCTAGAGGCAGGTATTGTTTGGCGGCATCACTTGGGTAGGCATCTTGAAGGTCATCCACCCCGTCGCCATCGGTGTCGGCCGCAAAAAGATTAAAGGCGACGAGAGACAATGCGGTTAGAACTAGAATTCTAATCATGGCGACAAACTCAGTCTAAAATTATTACCTTAATAGTAAATGATTAGATCCTGAAAGCCACGCTATAAGCTATAAAAAGCCATGCCCTATAAGACAAATAACTTATTGTTTATTCCACAAGACATTGATTTGTATAGCTAAGGTATCAAGGCGCTAATAAATGCCTCGATATCTTCCGGCGTGCGCCGCTGGGCATCAGAGGCCACGGCGCCCGCAGTCAGGCTTTCGCCCCGAAATCCGAACAAGTATCGAATCACCAGTAATCCGTCTGTTAGGGCTTCAGCCTTGCCATTGCCGTCGATATCTAACGAGACGCGCCCAACCGAAAGACTCAGTTGATCAAGGTCAAGCACATACCCCGCTGCCGCCGAGATTGCCGAAAGCCCAACACGGACGCTCGTGACAGTTTCGTTCGGCGTGATCGTACCGGATAACAGAATCGCGGTCGCGTCTGCTGTATTCGGCCAAGCGCCCGATAGATCAGACCACTCGAACACCTCATAGGTATCGGTGAGCGGGTCATTATCGAAATCATCGATATCATCGAACGCCACACCGCCAAGGCGGACCCCGCCCAATTCAAACGCCGTAAAATACTCACCAATCAGATCACCCAGTATCGCTTTGTCGTAATGCACCCGGAAGGCAAGCCCGGTGGTGTCTTGTTCATCTGCCGCGGCATAAATGAGCTTGATGGTTGTAGGCTGATCAACCACCAAGAATTGCGGGGCCTCAAACGTGAGACTCTGGGCCAGCAGGTCCGACTGGTTGGGGTCGGTGTCGCCTTCAAACTCCTCGAGCGCTGTTAACCCATCCTCATCCGCATCCGAACTCGCATCAGCGGCGTCCGCGCTATCTAAACCGTTGAGCGCCTCCCACTCATCGGCCATACCATCATTGTCCGTATCCAGCCCGCCTCTCGCATCAAAGGGAAACAAATCCTCCGCGTCATCCACCGAATCACCATCGGCATCGGCATCACAGGCATCCCCCACCCCATCCTCATCAAAATCTAACTGATCACCGTTATCGAGTAATGGGCAGTTGTCGACATCATCTTCAATGCCGTCGTCATCGGAATCATTTGGGCTGGCATCACAAACATCGCCCACCCCATCATTGTCCGCATCGGCTTGGTCTGCATTGGCATTATTCGGGCAATTGTCCAGGTCATCGTTTATTCCGTCCTCGTCACTGTCAAGGACACTATTTTCGTCGCACGCATCCCCAAGCCCATCACCATCTTCATCGGCCTGATCCTGGTTGGCGATGAGCTCGCAATTGTCAGCCCCATTGAGTATTTCATCGCCGTCGATATCGGCATCGCAGGCGTCGCCCGTATTGTCGTTATCTAAATCAGCTTGATCGGTATTGGGATCAAAGGGGCAATTGTCGGCGTCGTTGACCACCTGGTCATCGTCAATATCGGCATCACACGCATCGCCATCCCCATCAAGGTCCTCATCGGCTTGGTCGGGGTTGCTAATCAGCGGGCAATTGTCCGCATCATCCAGCACGGCGTCGTTATCGTCATCGGTATCGCACGCATCGCCGCTCGCATCCTCATCGTTGTTAACCTGGCCAGCGTTAGCAATCAGCGGGCAATTGTCCGCGCTATCCAGCACGGCGTCGTTATCGTCATCGGTATCACACGCATCGCCGCTCGCATCATCATCGTTGTTAGCCTGGCCAGCGTTAGCAATCAGCGGGCAATTGTCCGCGCTATCCAGCACGGCGTCATTATCGTCATCGGTATCGCAAACGTCGCCAGACTCGTCATTGTCGTTGTTTGCTTGGTCTGAATTGGCAGCCGCTGGGCAGTTATCAAGCAGATCCCCAATGCCATCGTTGTCGGTATCGCTGTCATTACTGCTATCGCAGGCATCGCCCTTACCGTCGTTATCCGCATCCGCTTGATCGGCGTTACTGATTAAGGGGCAATTGTCCGCGCCGTCGAGCACCTCGTCGTTATCATCGTCGGCGTCGCAGGCATCGCCGTCACCATCGCTATCGGTATTGGTTTGGCTAGCATTGGCAACGAGTGAGCAATTGTCCACGCCGTCGAGCACCGCGTCGTTATCGTCATCGGTGTCGCAGGCATCGCCCTCAGTATCATCGTCCGTATTGGTTTGGTTTGTATTTGAGGTCAGGGGACAATTGTCGGCGCTATCCGCAATGTCATCCCCATCATCGTCTGTATCGCAGGCATCGCCCTCGTCATCGTTATCGGTGTCCGTTTGGTTCGCATTGGCAATTGCTGGGCAGTTATCTGCGGGATCGAGTACCCCATCCCCATCCGCGTCATTGCCACCGGCGCTGGCAGCAACGGTCAGGACATTTTCAGCAATATTATTAGCGAGCGCATCATCGGGCTGTTGCAAGGCGTAATCGGTATTGGCAAACCCCGCCACAGCGCTGGAGATTCGAACGTTACCCTCTTGCTCGAACACAAAAGAAAACTCATAGCCAACACTGGCATCGACAGCCAGTTCCGAGAGCGCGCATTGAATATAGCCGGGCTGACCAACACAACCTTCGGGCAATGATGCTGGCACGGGCTGCGGTGGCTCGGTATAGGTCATGATCAGCAGGTTCGTGCCGGTATTGTCTTCCTGTTGACCACCGTTATTGGTCGCCGTGACTGTGACAGGAAAGGCGGCGCCCACTTGCGGCGTGCCCGAAAAACTGTTGGTCACGGCCAAATCGGTGCCACCCGCAGCGCCAACCGGCACGAAAACATAGATGCTATAGGCATCGGACGTGCCGCTATCGCAACCCTCAGCGGTATCGGTATCGCAGTAGTCAAAGACTTTTAGAAAAAATTGACCCGTTGTAGGCGCCTTAAACGAGCTTCGTTCGGCCTCGCCTTGGAAGAAATTATCGAGCGGATCGCCAACGAGCTCACCTTCGCCATCGTAGATCTCAATTACAAGGTCGATGTTGTCACCAATGGCGGTCGTAAAAATATCGTAGATTTCATCTTCGCGGGCGTAAAAGCGGAACCAGTCCACATCCCCATCAGGATTGAGCGTATGGGTCTGTAGGTCTTTGCCGCCGACAATCAGTAAAGTCGCCGTTTCTTGCGTATCGTTAGATTCATAATCATCAGACGCAACCGCCTTCGACGCAAAGGCGGCGCACGTATAGAGAACGAGTAAAAATCGAAGTAGCTGTGCCATCATAAAAAGGTTGAACGCATCGTTGGGCCGCAGTGGCGAATAATCAGGAGCATAGAAGAATCAAACAGGAAAATCATCTAAAGCTTCTTGAGTAAACAGGTTTAAGGCGACAGGTCATCAATTTAACACGCAATTACCGCCACATCTGCTCTGGCTGCGTTCGTTGTTAAAACGCCTGAACTCAAGACGACGGTTATTTTCGCACTGGCAGTTCAATGGGCTGGCCGATGGCGCGCCACCGTGAAGTACTAATTTAATCAACAACACGATGTGGTACCGGGATCGAAATTTCGTTAATCCAAGGCGCCCTAACCCCCTAACCCCAACCTGGCTTCAATATAGGCCTCAACGGACGCCGCATCCTTGCGGGTGGCATCACGGCCTATGGCGCCGGCAATTAGGGCGTCACCTTCAAAACCAAACAGATAACGAATCAGCAGCAGACCAGCGGTCAATGCTTTGCCCCTGGGATGTCATAGGGTCCAGCTTCACGGGGCAGGTCATCCAAGATGATCGATGATCGCCTTTTGGGTTAGACCGCCTGATGGCTCAGGGCTGGCACAAAAGAACAAACTCGTCCAAGTTATAAGCCCATAAAGACGAAAGTCCGCTAGATGAACCTGCCGTATGGGGTGGTAAGTCTTTACGCGTCTCCTAGCTGGAGGCTCACGACTTTGGTCCACCCCTTTGCGAGCAAGGTCTACCCAGCTAGCACTCTTCGCCCTGAATCGGCGTCAAATCACCCGGTGCATTGAGGTTGCCTTGCTTCTTCTGAACAATCAGGCTGCTACGCTGCTCTAAATTACGCGCGGAGCACGCATCGGTTGCGATTTGAGCCACCGCATCGAAGTTCGCGTTGAGCGTGCCTAAAATGCCAGAGATCGAGTTGTAAGGCGTGGTAATGCGCACTTCGCCGTCATTACCGAGCTCGCTAGAGGCATCCAAGAAGCTGTTGATGTCGGCGATATAGTTGTCTGCGACCAATGCGATTACACCGCCATTGCCCGCAACCGCCTGGGCCACAATGCTTGCGTTGTCTAAAATTAAGAATCTGGGGTCGATATTAATATTACCGCCGTTGCTGCTGCCCTCGGCGCCGCCAGCGGAAGCCGTCAGGGTACCGTTGCGCAAATAGATGGTATCGATGACCGCAACGTCGATATTACCCCCGCCAGAGTTTTCAGCATTGGTTTGAACCTGCGCGCCATCCAATACTTCTAGCCGGTTCAAGGCCATAAGACTGATGTTACCGGCGTCACCCGCGCCACTCGCGGTGACCGACAGTACCCCGTTGTTACTAAAGGTTAGGGATTCGCCCGAGACACTGATATTGCCCCCCATGCCCTCACCGCTCGACCGACTGGCAAGTTCCGTGCTCGCATCCATCAAGTTGACCGAACCCGTCACATCAATGCTGATATTACCGGCAGCCCCAGCGCCTTCTGTAGACGTGTCTGCCGTTGCGCCGCCGCTCATCGTGAAATTATCGGCCATGACAACAATGCTGCCGCCCCCACCGCTTCGACGGGTGGTTGAGTTAAACCCAGAACCGGCGCCGATCAGGGATACGGTGCTCGCGTTAACGGAGATTGCGCCCGCATCCGCACTTGCGCTCGACAAGGTTGACACAGAGCTGCCGCCTTCAATTGCGAGTTGTCCGACATTCAACGTGATGGCCCCAGGTGCACCTGAACTGGGCAAGGACGCTTGTGCTGCAATCACCGCGCTCCCCTTTAGCGTTAAGCTGGGGGCTGTAATGACAATATCGCCCGCATCGCCGCCCACGAAGAAGGGTAAAAAGTTAATGCTGTCGACCCGGATCCCGGTCTCTTCGCCTGCAATGGTGCCGGTGGCATCAATGACAATAGATTGGGTTGCGTTAATGACCACATCAGCGCCTTGCCCACGCGAGGTTGCTTGACCCGAGATTTGACCACCAGACGCCATCATCAACTCGCCGGTATTAAGGGTAATATCCCCGCCAGGACTGGCCGTGCTGGTTACCGAACTGACTTGAGCGCCGTCGATAATGGCAATGCTATCGGCTGTCACGTCAATACTGCCGGCAATGCCCCCAGCCGAAATCGTACTCGCGGCAAGCGCTGTATTGGTGCCCGATAGCGACACATCGCCAGCGTGAACAACCAGGTCACCGCCGGCGCCACCGCCTGTGGTATCGGTGGTAATCCGTGCGCCCTCGGTTAACGTTAACGCCTCGGTCGCAAGCACATTAATGGCGCCACCGGTGCCAGTGCCTTCGGTATCGGAAAACACGAATGCGCGCTCGAGGGTCACGTTGCTGCCAGCAAGCGATAACTGCCCTGCCGCATCGCCACTGACGTCTAGATCAACCTTGCCGGCCACGAATTCTGCATTGGTAATCGTAATCGCGCCTAAGGCCGCACTGTCAAAGCTGCGATCTGCCATCGTGATGGCAACATCCTGCTCGCCCTGGGTTGCAACTAGGTCAATGGTGCCACCGGCAAGCGTAATCGAGCTCTCAGACAGCATGATATCGCCGCCCACCAGGGAAAGGCCTGCCGCGCGATCATTGTTGAGGGTTGAAATCATGGTGCCGTCGAAGGTGATGCCGGCCCCAACCCCTGAAAAGCCAAAGGCCGATGGCGCCGCAGCGGTAAAGCCGCTGACCCCGGTGTCCGACACCAACAGCCTAGAATCATCCCCGAAGACGATGCTGTCCGCTGTCGAGATGTGCAGGCTGCCGTTAATATCAAGGCTGGCGCCAGCGCCAAACGCAACGCCGTTGGGGTTAATCAGGAACAAGTTCGCATCGGTAATGGTTGAGCGTAATAACCCATCGATTTGGGATGCGCCATCACCGCTCACCCGCGCAATAATGTTGGTAATGGCATTGCTTCCCGTAAAGGTTGCTGATTCACCGGTATCAATATTGAAGGCTAAAAAGGTATGCAACAAGTTCGTGCCCTGGGTCAACCCCATCTCTTGGCTGATGGTCATATCACCCGTTAAGGTTTCGCCCGTTTCCTGAAGCGTGATATCGGCCATAGCCGCGGAACTGGCGAGCAACCAAGCAGAACACGTTGCCGAGTAGGCGATCGATCGAAAGGTCAATTTAGAGTTCATAGGTCACTCCCACATGGATACCGCTGTCTTGTAAGGCATTGCCGAGTTTGTTTTTCTTATTAAGGCGAAGGGCTCGTTCGATTCGAAAACTCAATTTTTGGTACTCGGCCGTTAACCCAAAGCCTGCGCTCCGAAGAGAAACCTTGGTATCAACATTGAGTGCTGCAACCGAATTTTCACCCCGACCGTAGTCGTAAAAGAGCTCCGCTCGCACCGCAATGCCATTTTGGCCATCCGATTGCAGCAGCGGCGCACTGAGCATCAGCGATGCCGTCAGTCCAGAGTCTTTCAACCAACGATTTTCCCGAAAACCCCGCACCGTGCCGTGTCCGCCCAGGCCCATGCGTTCAAATGCGGGTAAGGTGTCGCTCGTTTCCTGGTAATTGAGATTGAATTTAACCAGCCATGCGGGTTGTAGAGGGTCTTGATTCAAACGTTTAATCCACTGGGTTTGCACCTGATAGAGGCTGAAGTCGCCATCATCATTGTTGGCGCTGCCCTGGCCATTGTCATCGCTGCCTGAACGCAGGCCGGCGCGTAGCATGAAACCCATACCATCGCCGCGCTGGCTGTATTCAACATTGAAGCCCAGCACGCTGGCTTCGGTTACACCCAGGCGGGAGCCGGGCGAAAAGTCAAAGGGCAAACCGAGCAACGTCGTGAGGCTCTCTTTGGTTTCCCAAGACAGATTTGTGCGCCAAGAACGGCCATTGTCTTCTCGCCAAGTTGAAGAAAGTTGAACCCCTGAGGTGTCGGTCTCGCTTTCAAGAAAAATTTCATCAAAGGGTTCTTCAACCACCAAGGTGTCGCCTTGACTGTGATAAACCGCAAGGCGGGATCGTAAGACCGAAATGGGCACATCGTATCGCAAGGACATGGCCTCCACGCCGTCGCTTTGCTGAGCACTCAAATTCAGCTGATCGTTATAGCCGAGAAGATTGAGGTGGACGAGCGACACCACGGCTTGACCCTCCCCCACGCTGGGGCTTTTGTAGTTGTCGGCGCCGACCAACACTTTAAAGGCATCGGCTTCAACCACTTCAAGGTCTAGAACCGACGTGCCCCGCGTGTCGCCCGGCTTTAAATCGCCGCGAACATGCGAGATGGTGGCTTCGGCCTCAAGTCGAGAGATGGCCTTCTGCAAATCCGCAAGGTTGAGCGGTCCGCGGGCGGTTGCGTTAATCTTGGATTCAATAAAAGCCGTTTTTAGACGCCCTGCGCTCTTGATGTTCACGCCGTTTAACTGGCCTTCAACGACGCTTATCGTGATCCCACCATCTGCAACATCTTGATCGGGCAACACGGCGCCAGAGGTAATGTAGCCGGCCGCAACATACAGCGCGGTAATGGCGTCAACCATCCCTAGAATATCTTCGATGTAAACCGTTTCACCGATCGCGGGCGCCATCGCGCGGTCTAGATCGGCATCGGTAAAGACCGTTGCGCCCGTCACCGTGACCGCTTTGAGCACAATCCCCTTTGCGAGGTCTTGATTATCCGCAACGGCCTGATAACTGACGGCTAAAACGGCCATTAGGACAAGTGTTTTTGTCATCGTTTTTATGAGTGTCATGCGTGTCCCCTCCTAGAGCCAATTGCCGATGAGTAGGTAGGGGCTCCAATAATTTGGATGCGCCCATTCGGGGTCGGACAACAGCATCTGCTGGGCCGACTGAAGCGCCGCCGCTTTGCTTTTTCCGGCACGTAATTCTTCGTAGAAGCGCTTCATCAGCATGGCGGTTGCGGCATCCGCAATGGGCCAGAGAGACGCAACCGTGCTGCGCGCACCGGCCTTGAGAGACACCCCGGCCAGCCCGAGCGCCGCCCGTTCATCGCCCTTCGCGGTTTCGCACGCGCTGAGTACTAAAAGGTCTAAGGGATTACCCGTGAAACGCCGAGCCCCCACGGTGCTTTGCAACCGATCCAGGGTGATTTTGTCATCATGCGCTAACAGAAACGAATTGGCGTGATCGCCATCGAAATAACCATGGGTCGCCAAATGGACAATGCTGTCATTGCCTGAACTCAATCGGCTTGAAACATTGGCCACCGAGAAATTTCGATTAAGCAGCGGGGTTGCGGATAACGCATCTTTCAGTTCTGCAAGTTCGGTTTCAACACCGGGCAGGGAAACAAAGCCTTGTACCGCGTCCGACACGCCGCCGATAAAAGCCGAACTGTTGACGTTATCGATGCTGGCATTTTCCGTCAATTGCAGCCCAAGGGTGGTCGCTAACTGATACCGATTCACGAGGAAGTCTTCGCCATCGTGCAGCGCCGCCATGGGCACAAGCCGCAAATACGCACTTGGCACCGTCACCAGCGTGGTGATGGCAGACCGCTCGATTAAGCCCTGTGCAGGCCCAAGCAGTGCTGTGAACAACGCGCCGGCTTGGGCTTGGTAAGCCGCCAGCGATGTTTTGGGATTGGTGATGGCCTCGCGAAACGCCAGCGCCATTGTTTTTAACTGAGCATTATCAACGTCCAGATCGAATCGGAAGATGCCGTTCGCCGTTCGCACTAGCAGTACGGGACGCGTGCCCAGCGTAATCGGGTACAACACCGCCGTCCCGGCTGCCGTGTTGCTAAGGCTCATCACATCCCGAGGTAGCACGCAGTTATCGTCAAAATAATCTAGGATTTCAGCAGCATTCAGGCCTTCTAGGGTTTCTTGCACCTGCCCTAACCACTTGCTCTCCTGGCCGGGCACCCGGGCCTTTTCTAACAACAGCTCGATGTAGCCTTGATAAACCGGTAGCACCCGCTCGGTAAATACTAGGGTGCTGCCCTGCAGTAATTCTCCGCGAATCCGGTCTAGATTTGCGATCGCGCGCTCGTAATTGATTAATGCCGCGTCGATTTCTCCCGCTTCGGCTTGAAGCTTGCCGATTTGCCAATACAGGCGATAGGTTTGGGCGGGCATTGCGTCCGAGCCAAGCCCAGCGAGTGCGCGTCGAAGCATTACCAGCGCCGCATCCGGCTGACCAACCAGCGCCGCGACCTGCCCTCGCATTTGTTCAATTTCAGACATCACTTGGCCATCGGTTGCTGCGAGGGCGGCAGCCTGTTCAATGAGCAGCGTGATATCTGCCGCCCAGGCTGGCTCGTCTGATGCTAGGAGGCTTGCTGCGACGTTTAGGTTCATTCGGGCAAGGCTAAGGTCACCGGTTAATTGTGTCAGCAGACCTTGATAGGCCTTATAACGCTGCATCGTTTGGGCGGCATCTGCCCGCGCAACCGCCAGTTTAATTTGCCGCACGACAAGCGCCGCTCGAGCTTGCAGGTCGTCTGCCTGCAGAGCCGATTCGGAATTGGTATAGGCTGAGTCCGCAGCCTCTAGATCACCGGTTTCAAAGGCCAGATCGCCCAGAGACTGGAAACCTGCAGCATTGAGACGGTCCGCTGAATCTTTGCCGGTAATCCGAATGCCCCGCGAGAGGACCCCAACGGCCTGACTTCGCAAGTTCAGCGCCTGTAAGCTTGCGCCAATTCGTAACAGTGTTTCACGGTCGCTACTCGTTTGAGGGGCATCCAGCAACTCTGCTGCTTTGGTTAGGAGTGTGCCCGCTTGGTCACGAAGCCCGGCCGTCGTAAAACGACCTGCCAAGGTTTCTAAGGTGCTGACATCGTCGGTTGCGAGTTGCTGGGAATCTAGCAACGCCAAGGCGGCCTTTTCTGCCGCCTGATACTGGCCTAATTCTAGCTGCTCATTAATGGCATTGATTCGGCCAATCGGGATGCTGGCAAACAGGTTCGAGGCAACAGTACCCAGCAGCAAGAGTAGACCGAGTCTCGTAGGAAATGGCATTGTGTGTTCCTTTTTTATGACCGACAATATGGCATCATTGTGACAAATTCTGGCCCAACTGCCTAGGGCTTACTACCTTCGGCGTTCAAACGCTAACTCGGTGGAAACAGGCTGAACCAGCCAATGTTCCACAGTGCATGAATTAACATGCAAACACCAATGCTACCGTAGCGATGCCTTAATAACCCCAAGTAGATTGACGGGATCAGTACTAACGCGCCGACCATCGGCTCCCGCGCGATCATATGAGCCATGACAAATAAGACGGTTGTGATGGCCATCGCTAGGTTGATCGAGATGCTCGCATCTGCGGGCCAAACCTTCGGCCATCGCCTATCAATGACCTCATACATGAAGCCGCGAAATACGTACTCCTCAAGGATTGGGCTGGCCACGCACAGCGCAAAAAACATTGGCCACTGCGGGATGACCCAACTAACGCTAGGCTTTAGATCCCAATACCAGGAAGCGGCACCCCAAAGAAAAAGGGCGCCTATCAAGGCGCCCCAAATCAACTCGTGTGAATTACGCGAACGCGTCATCAAATCAACGATTCAAAAGGCTCGCAGCAAGGCGCTTTCGGAACAAACCGAGCGCGCCGAGCAACGCTAAGAACACCAGCCCAAAATCACCCGGGCCGCCTTCAGAGACACTACAACCACCGCCGACTTTCTTTCGATTCGAGGTGTCAGGAACGATAACAACTTTAACCGGCGCGGCTTCAGCAATCCCGCTTGGGTCATCATATTCGCCGTTCACAGAACCGTCTGCATCGTTCGGGCCACCATCTTGTACGGTGAGCTGTAGGCAAGTATCGCCTTCCGCTAATCCGTCAACATAGAGCTCGGATCCAACGGATGGACAAGCACCTTCTTCACCTGCCGCTGATGCAACACCATTATTATCATCGATGACGAAATCGAACCAACCTTCAGCTTCAGTGTACTTCCGCATAACCGCATCAGCAGGAATGCCGGATGCCACCGGAATGGTCAGTCGAACAGACTGTCCCGGTACCGGTAGATCTTGGACTTGGAAGTCATATACCCCAGCTGGATAGTTAAAGTCTTCATCATCGCCATTGCTCGGCGCTTCACCGCCATCGGCTCCACTTGCCGCGATGGTCTCTTCAGAGACCGCAATACCGGATGTGCCGGCCGCTTGTGCCGCGTCACCGATGACGAGTTTGACGCCTTCGTCAGCAGTCACAGACGCGGTACCGGCATCTGCATCCACGGCAATCACGTTGGTTTCTTCAGAGGTATCTTTACTATCTGGCACACCATCGCCGTCTGTATCTGCGTCAACAGTCTCGGCAGACACCCGAATGAGGGCTCCAATATTGAAGGTCTGATCTGCAACACCACTATCGGTGACAATTGCCGAAACTTCATAACCGCCTTCTATCAAGGCCGCCGGATCAAACTCAAAGGTAAGTGCGCCGGCGTCGGAAGTCGCAACCAGATTGCTGTCTGATGCGCTCCAGTCAACGGTGTGGGTGCCGTTTGGATCAACAATGCTGAGCGATACTATGACCGCGCCACCTTCGGCCGCCACCTTCCGTCCATTTTGCGCGCCCTGAGCTACTGACAGTTTAAGAGCCGGTGGCTCCTGAGTTTCAACAATGCTGATCACACTGGTCAAAGCTGAGCCCAGTACTGCGTTGGCAGCTGGTGCGCCCAAGGTCACTTCAATGCTTTCCGTACCCTCTTCGACGTCATCCGACAGAACAGAAATGGTCATAAAACCATCCCGACCTGACTCAATCACGATAGAGGCGGTAGAGACGGTGTAATCACTGTCTACCACTGCAGTACCACCCAACGTTACCGGGATTTCAACCGGGTAAGCTGGAGCTGGTCCGTTCAAAGTCGCTTTCACGATATAGTCCGCACCTTCAGCCGATCGTCCTTTTGGCGCAATCGATACCTGTGGTGAGATCACGACAGATTGCGTTGCCAGACCTGTGTTACCAGCCGCATCCGTCGCCGACCACGTGATCGTATAGCTACCCGGCGCGTAAGGACCAGGATTATCAGCAACGGGCGTGAGATCGCCATCTAACGCATCGCTGGCTGTCGCTTCCCCCAGGTCGGCCTTCGTTAGGCCACCGGTTGCGCCAGTTGCCACATCCGCCGGCGCTGTAACAACAGGCTTTACGTCATCTACATTAGGATCTTTCCCTTCTAGGTATTCGTCTAGATTGCTTCGGCCATCACCATCGGCATCAGCCTCAGCATCGTCCGCATTGGGATCAAGCCCATTATCGACTTCAAACAAATCGTCCATGCCATCATTATCAGTGTCGTTTTCTGCTGAAGCTGCGACAACCGTGACCGTCGAGCTGCTCTGGCCTTGTCGATCATCAGCATCAACCGCGCTAAAGGTCACTAAGGTGTCGCCAATAGCGAAAGTATCTGGAGCATCGTTCGTCACATCCAAGACCACGCCCGAGAAATCCGTTGCACTAGCGGCAGCAATAAACGCCGCAATTTGCGTTTGAGACGCTGGCACAGCCGCGCCGTCTAGCGACACAACCGTTATGGCGTCCGCAACCGTGACCGCTGGTCCGACCGTCACGAGTACTGTGACCTCGGCAGTTGCTTCATTGCCGCGCGAATCGGAAGACGTAAAGGTAATAACCACTTCACCCACTGCAAAAGTACTGGGTAACGCGCTGTTGGTAACATCCGTTGCGCCATCGACAATATCCGTTGCGGTGACGCCGGCCAACCAAGTCGTGACCCGGGCATCATCACTAGCGACCACTTCATCAGCCGCATCAACGGTTAGCACCAGTAAGTTAGCGCCCGAGAATTCTGGTTTCGTAGTATCGGCAACGGTAACGGGCACAGTACCCTCTGTTGCGTTACCCGCTGCATCCGTGACAACCACACCGACCTGGGTGACCCCAAACGCCAGGACTTCCGGCACAGACGCGCCTAGCGTGACCGCCGGCGCATCATCAACATTATCCGACACACCGATTGCGGCAATAATACTTGCTGTACTACCACCATACCCCAGCTCGCCATCGGCTTCCAAGGCCACCCCGGCAGCAGAAACAATGACTGGATTGGTGGTATCACTAACGGTAACGATTAAGGTGCCTTCCGCCATGTTGCCAGCTGTGTCGGCTGCTTTTACCGTAACGGTTGTCTCGCCGAGCGGAAAATTCGCCCCCACATCAGCCCCACCAACGGAATAGGCGACGGCCACCTGGCCATCAACGCTATCAAGCGCGCTCGCGGCGAGTATGCCGGCAGAGGGTGCGCCATTTTTGTCCACTGCGGACAATGTGACATCGGTCACGCCGCTTAGAACGGGCATCGTGGTGTCTGTAACGGTTAGGGTAACAACAACCCCCTCGGACTCATTCCCGGAACTATCCGATGCAATTAGGGTGATTTCATAGGTGCCTGGCGCAAAGCCTTCAGGCGCTGCGACCAGCTCTCCATCTTTTGTAACAAATGAGTCAAGGCTGTCAGTGGTAAGTGTATCTTTATTGTCTGTGACCGTGATGGTCGCAATAAATGCGGCCAATTCCGGTGTGTTATCTTCATTTGTTAACGGAAACCCTGCTTCAACGCTTACGCTGTTCCCATCTAAGGTAATCTCAGGTGGTGTTTCATCATCTTTGAAAATAACGTCGACCGATTCAGCTAGTGGGTCGAACCCGGCGGCCGTGTCCATCTGGAAATTCAGTGTGGTTTTTCCGGTAAACGCTGCATCTACTCGCCCGAATGTAAGTTCGTAAAGCGTAGCGCCATCTGTATGATCGATTTCAGGCCAAGGAATAGGTTCCGGACTTAACCCCGTTGTATTTTTCTGCAACCACGCAACAATGATCTTCTTGTCAGTTGACGGATCATTGTCATCGTCGCCGGCATCATCAGCAACGCCAACCGTAGGTGTGCCGCCAACATCATCATTCAGCACCAAATCGTCCGCTTTTAACAAGTCCCCATTGTAAAAGATCTTCAATCCCAGCCCGGTAGCACCGCTATTTACCGGATCAGTGGCATATTTAATAGCCAATACGACACTCTCATCAGATTCACCGAACGCAGGCGAGGATGGCGAAACCGATACAATCTGCTGGTCGCCATAGGCAACGGCTAGAGGCATCAACAACCCCATACAGCCCAGCCCAATAATACGTAGGAATATTTTTTTCATTTCCATCATCCTCATACTTTTTTCTTTCAGCTAATCCCTACACGGCTACATCCCGTGCAGAGTGCACTCCAAGGTTAGTGCCAAACGTCAATTACCTTCCGTCACTGGCATATCCCAACTTTAACATGCAAGTGCCTGCTTGCAACCCAATATATCTCAATATGAACAAGGCCCATCGCTGGTCATAAACTGGCTGCAAGATTGCGCGCATTCTGTCATTGAAATCTTCCTGGCAACACAACGACGCAATCGTTTCTTGCCTGACCGCAGGTTTTTGATGTTGGCTTTCCGCTCGATTTTAGCGGTATGACAACCGTTTTCGATGCGGTGACACCCGAAACCTTTGCTGTAACGGTTAACAACAGTCGGCTGGCATCGGGCAGCGCGCCAAAACTGAACGTCCTAGCCTCAGGCGCGCCCCGCTCAGCAACATTAGGTTTTGCTATTCGCGTAGTGCGTTCCTGCTTTTCAATCACTTGGGGCAAATCAATCCGCCAGTTGCTGATTGCTTGATTACTTTGTACTTCTACTACCAAACGATGATCATCAAGGGCCCAACGCTCTAAGACATACCGCACCGTAAATGGGCCTTGCGGTTTGGCGGTTCGAGATTGGGTTTTAGCGCTGTGATCTTGCGATCGCGCCGCACTTTGCTCAGAGCGGATGGTCCACAGCGGGCCATTGCCGTTAGCGCGCCTGCTAACCTCACCGTCGCTGACCCCCAGCGGGTTGGTCAACGGGATAACCGCATTAGCGGTTGTTGGGTCGGTTGCGGAAATGACTTTCGCCCCACTTGGGCCCTCAGGGTTCGCACTCGCCGTTGGATCAAAAGCCTTGCAACCGAGCAATGTCAGAACCGAGAGCATCATGAATAGGTTTTTCATTGCGGCACCACCTCCAAGCGCTGGCAATAGCGGCCAGAATCGCCAGTGCGCTGATAATTGTTGTAATCCTGCACCCAGGCCCAATATTGACCTTTAGCCAATTGCAATGTGTGCGACTCTAAACTGGGTTGTGCCCCTAGGTCACCTAACTCAGGCCCGACCAAGCCGGCGGCATTATAAATTCCAAAATCAGGGTCAGCTGTTGCGCCCTCTGGTTTCACGGTCGTAACCAATCGAACGGTATAGTCTCCTGCTTCCGTGACTTCAAACCATGCAAAGCGATAGGCGCCCAGCTTATTGTCTATCCCGAAGTCTGGAAGCGCATTCTCGGAGGCGGCATCTTGGCACAGTTCGGTTGAGACTAAGCTGCTGTCTATGACTGTAAAGATGGGCAACGTGAGGGCCTCAAGGTTATCCACATCGGCATATTGTTTTGCTGAATTGGTTTCCCCCGTGCCGATCGGGTCCACTTGCATTCTACCCCGACCGATATCTTCCCGATCCAATAACGCCATGATTAAGCTGGATTGGTTGCCTTGCGCATTGATGACCCCAGCACTAAAGCTGAAGATCGAGGTTGCTGCAGCCTGCTGAGGCATAAAATCGATGAGGGATGCCATCATCGCTGAGATCGGCAACGCCACGTTGTCGTCATCCAATGCCCCGTCATCGAACAGGTCGTAGACCAAATACTGCGCGCTGTCCTCGGAATACCAGCCCTTGACCGCACCTTGGCCCTCGGTCAATTCGGTTTCAAGGGAAATACCAAACCCGCCGGCCTGTTGAGAACCAGAGGTGTCGATATAAGCGTCCCGCGCCGTTGCAAGACCCGAGTAGGCGTTGGCCCACCCTTCACTAAACGCAACTCGCATATCCAGCAGGTCGCCGCCGCCATGGTTGCCACCGATGCTGTCATCTCGGGACAAAATAGATTGGAAGTAATGACCCCACTCATGAACGATTACCGACTCGTCATATTCATCGGTGTCCACCTCGGTATCACCAAGGATCATGATGTAGGCCCCGGAATAATAGGAGGTTCCAACTGAACCCAAAGTGTTGGCAACGCTCCAGTAAACGTCAACCGGCGCAAAGACCAGCGAGTTGCGCCCGCTTAAGGCGTAGAGCGTTGCCGAAATCATCGAATCCAGGATGGCAAACGGCGCTGCCGCTCGGGTCGCGGTATATTTTGTAAGCCCCCAGCCAGACTCGGCCTGCAGGGTCATAGCCTCGGTCACCGCATTCGCGTTAATGGCCCCAGATTCCAAGACATAAAGAGGATAACTGCCTTCTTGATCTGCCCCATTATTGTCGACAATCCGTAAGCCCCAACTGGCAGCGCCATCGCCGGAACTCTCAGCATAAACGCGCACAATAAACGCTTGGTCAACCGCCACCGAGAAGGATACGCGGCCCGCTGCATCGGTTCTGAGGTTATCCGTGAGGATCTGCTTAGAATCGGCATCCAAAACAGCGGCTTTAGCAAACCGGACCGGTTTTTGAACCGTCTTTGCGTAATCCAAGCCTAGCGATCCGCAACTTGCCGATGTGCAATAGGGCACTCGGTCATAAACCACGTTAATCTCAATGTTTTTTGTGCCGGCTGAACCACCATCGGTGCCGCCGGTGTCACCGCTATCGCCGCCCGAATCAGTACCGCCGTCGCTGCTGCCCCCATCGGTACTGCCGCCAGAGGTGGCGCCGCCGGAATCTACGCCCGTGTCAGAGCCATCCGTACCTGAGTCGCCAGCATCGCCGGTCTCAGAGCCCAGTCCACCACCGTCATCCGAGCCACCACCTGATCCAATTGAATCAGGCAAGCGTTGCGCAATGTAGGTCTGTATTGCACTCGCTGTCGCGCGCTCAGCGGCCTCACCGACCGCGCCCGCAGTCAAGGCATTACCCGTAAAACCAAACAGCTGGCGAATGAGTAATAAACCATCGGTTAATGCTTTCGCCTCATCATCGCCGTCAATATCGAGCTCAGTCGCCGCATTCGTAAGATACGTTGCAATGTCTGCAGGCGTTGATCGTGTTGCACCACTACCCACGGCACCAGCGGTTAAGGCCTCCCCGCTAAAGCCGAACAGGTGCCGAATCACCAGCAGGCCATCGGTTAACGCTTTGGCTTCGCCATCGTTATCGATGTCGAAGGAGAAACAACCTGGGCAGGATGAGGCGCTCAGTGGGTCGGTGCCGGCAGCAACTTCGTCGGCGTCCGAGAAGCCATCATTGTCATCGTCTGGATCTTCGTTATTGCCAAGACCATCACGATCTGTGTCATAGGCTTCAAAGGGATCGTCATCGAACGCATCTGAGTTGTCACCAACGCCATCTAAGTCGCGATCTAACGTTTTGCTAGAATCTTCAGGAAAAGGGTCGTTGTTATCTACGACGCCATCGCCATCGCTGTCTTGGTATTCGAAGTAATCAAGCGGGAACACATCTGTGTTGTCCCCAACACCATCGCTGTCTGAGTCTGTTAACAACGGATTTAGGCCTGATTGAATTTCAGAAACGTCGCTAAGCCCATCCCCGTCATCATCTTGATCCGCGTTGTTCCCGATACCATCCGAATCCGTATCAGCGCTCTCCGTTGCATTTAGCGGGAGCGCGTCCAAGCTATCACTGAACCCGTCTGAATCAGAATCCGCATTCAGTGGATCTGTCCCTAGCAACAATTCGTCCGCATCGCTCAGCGCATCGTTATCGTCATCCGGATCGGCATTATCACCAATACCATCGGAATCCGCGTCTTTGGACTCAGTCGGATCAGTTGGAAATGCGTCATCAGCATCTAATACATCGTCATTATCATCATCAGGATCGGTCGCATCGCCAACACCATCTCTATCCGTGTCGTATTCCACAATTGGATCTCTACCAATTTTCTGCTGCACCGTAACTGAATTGGTGTTCTCTTCAGTCGGAAAGGAGGTCAGTCCACTCTTACTCTCAGCGATCACACTTAATTCATAGCTGCCTTTCGCCTCGAAACCGCTCACCAGACCGCTCCAGCTTCCATCCTCATTCGCTGTTAACTCGGTATCGATCAGATCAACCAAGGGTTGATCTGGCGGTATGATGGGTTTGTCTGGCGTTGTTAGAATCACCCGAACCTTTTCAATAACGGTTCCACCGCCTACTGCGGCAACCTTGATTGGCACTGACAATTCGCCATTGAGTTCGCGTTGAACCTCGATTGCGCCCACAACAGGGAATTCACTTGCCTGAACGGCTCCTTGCCCAAACGCGAAGTCCTTAATGAGTAATTTATCTGTTTTTTCGTCACTAATACCGTTGCCATTGGCATCAAACTTAGCTGTTTGCGCGAACTGGAAACCCATTGCATTTTTCGCGGCGACAGTGGCCTCGGAGAAGTCTCCGCCGCTCCTGAAAATAGTCCAGAAGTAGTAAGAAAAAGATAAATAGCCATCACTCGCGAACCAGGCATTTTGTAGCGCAGCACTGCTGGTAATGACCAAGCGGTTGGTGTCGTCTTGCGAAGCCAGCAGTGGAATAAAGGACCCAGATTGGCAGGCATCATAAATCAGGGTCGATCGAATATCGTGTTTAGCATGCAAATCATCCAACCAAACCTTGAGATCACTTGCCACTAAAAAGGTCGACTCGTCAATCTTAAAGACACCATCATCCCCATGATCCACCATATAAATCAGTACGTCAGTGATCTTTTCTTCGTCAACAGCCGCCAAATTTTCGATTGCTTCTTTAATATTGGCAGCGGTTGGCAAGCCATCAACAGTTGCTCGAACTTCTTCGGATAGATACTCAATGTTGTCATCGCTCAAGCCCTGGGTCCGCAGCGCGTCGTAAGCAACGTTTGCCATGTTTTTCGTGGCAGTCCATAGAAAATTACCTTCATAAGGCCCGCCCCCAGCAATGATCAGCGCCCGCTGCCCGCCATATTTCGTTCGGCTTGAATCCAGCGGGTAGAAATCCAATTCATCCGAAACCCCGTCATTGTCGTCATCTGTATCGCAGGAGTCCCCCGCTGCATCGCCATCGGTATTGATCTGTTCTGTGTTGCCGAGCTCTGGGCAATTATCAGCATTGTCGCCAACGCTGTCCTGATCCGAATCTAAAGACTCATTCGCATCCTGCGGGAACGCGTCAGTATTATCGCCTACGCCATCAAGGTCTGCGTCTGAGTTTTCCTCAGAATCAAATGGAAAAGCATCACTACCGTCCTCAACGCCGTCGTTATCGTCGTCAGTTTCTTCTACATCGGAATCTCTACAGCCGTCACCGTTTCATTTGCGTTTTGCGGGAAAGCATCATTCGTATCGGCTGTTCCATCATCGTCATCATCTGCATCACAGGCATCCCCAAAACCATCTGCGTCGGTATCGACCTGATCCGGGTTCGCAGTTTTTAGACAATTATCATCTTCATCAAAAATGCCGCCTTCATCCTTGTCTCCGAATTCAATTAAAAAATAGTAGGCGCCATCTGGCAGGAAACTTTCATTTACTGAATCTGATTCTGGAAGCACTTTTCAGATAATAGGTGCCGCTCTGAACGCCGACAGACAGCGTCTCGCCATTTTCACAATCTGTAAAATCGCAGACGCTAGCGCCTAGCACGCTACCAGCTTCGCTAAGCAACTCATACTGCCAGCCGTTACCTTCACGAAGCTCACTTTGAAAGGAGATCGCTAGCTTTGCAGTTTTATCAATCGCGAACGTGTAGTAGTCCACATCGGACATGCTTGAGAGCTGACCTTCATACGCCGTGTTAAACTCAACGACCTGCGAGGCCTCGGCACTATTGTTCGGCTCAAACTCAACCGTACTAAAATCGTCAACCACCGTGACCGTAAAAAAGTAAGCGCCATCCGGCAGAAAACTTTCATTTACTGAATCCGTTTCTGGATGCACTTTCAAATAATACGTGCCGCTCTGAACGCCGACAGACAACGTCTCGCCATTTTGGCAATCCGTAAAATTACAGAAACTAGCGCCCAAAACACTGCCCGCTTCGCTAAGCAATTCGTACTGCCAGCCGTTCCCTTCGGATAGCTCACTTTGAAAAACTAACGCTAGCTTCGCGGTTTCATCAACCGTTACCTTGTAGTAATCCACATCGGACATACCCGAGAGCTGACCTTCATACGCCGTATTAAAATTAACGACCTGCGAGGCCTCAACACTATCGTTCAGCTCAAACTCAACCGAACTAAAATCATCAACCAGCGTGAGGGTAAAAAAGTAAGCCCCATCCGGCAGAAAAACTTTCATTTACTGAATCCGTTTCTGGAAGCACTTTCAAATAATACGTGCCGCTCTGAACGCCGACAGACAACGTCTCGCCATTTTGGCAATCCGTGAAATTACAGAAACTAGCGCCCAAAATGCTGCCCGCTTCGCTAAGCAATTCGTACTGCCAGCCGTTACCTTCGGATAGCTCACTTTGAAAAGCTAACGATAGCTTCGCGGTTTTATCAACCGTTACCTTGTAGTAATCCACATCGGACATACCCAAGAGCTGACCTTCATACGCCGTATTAAAATTAACGACCTGCGAGGTCTCAACCCTATCGTTCGGCTCAAACTCAACCGTACTAAAATCATCAACCGCCGTGATGGTAAAAAAGTAAGCGCCATCCGGCAGAAAACTTTCATTTGATGAATCCGATTCTGGAAGCACTTTCAAATAATATGTGCCACTCTGAACGCCGGCAGCCAGCGTCTCGCCATTTTGGCAATTCGTAAAATTACAGAAACTAGCGCCCAGAATACGGCCATCTTCATTGAGCAATTCGTACTGCCAGCCGTTCCCTTCGGATAGCTCACTTCGAAATGCGATCTCTAGCTTTGTGGTTTTATCAACCGTTAACTTGTAGACATCCACATCAGACATACTCGCAAGGTTACCGTCGACCTCGCGCCCAAGCTGAATCGATTCGGCCGCGTCGAGTGAGTTGTTTGGCTCGAAATCGATGATCGCTCTTCCCGGTAGCGAATCCGCAGATGCGAGCAGACTCGTAACCATAAGAAGCACTGGAATAAGAATGTGGGCCATTAATTGTCTCTCTCTGCAAGCAGTAAATACCTATGTTGGCAGCACACCACCCTCTGAAAACGCCGCGTCGAGCATTGGGCCTTTTTAGACTCAAATGGTTATTGAAGGTTAAAGCCTCGCACTGATTCTATCAAATCGTGCGCAGAAGACCTTTATCCGCGGGCCCAGCAAGCAGGTTTGTTCCTTAACCTAACACAACATTTAGACACGTACCTTGGCCCGTGAACGATGACTGGACCTTAAACTACGAACCGTTCAACCTTAGGCAGAAATTTACTGGCCGGGCGTGCGCTGCTCAATGTAGGCCACAATACGCTCCGCACTGCCCCGTTTAGCACCTTCGCCAACCGCACCTGAAGTCAACGAATTCCCTGAGAAGCCGAAAAGGTACCGAATCAGCAACAGCCCATCGGTCAGGGCTTTGGCCTCATCATCGCCGTCTATATCGAGTTCGGTCGCTGCATTCGTGAGATACGCGGTAATGTCCGCAGTCGTTGTACGACTCGCATCGCTACCGACCGCACCAGCGGTTAACGCCTCGCCGCTAAAGCCGAACAGGTGCCGAATCACCAGCAGGCCATCGGTTAACGCTTTGGCTTCTCCATCGTCATCAATGTCGAAGGAGAAACAACCTGGGCAGGATGAGGCGCTCAGCGGATCGGTGCCGGCAGCAACTTCGTCAGCGTCCGAGAAGCCATCATCGTCATCATCTGGGTCTGCGTTGTTGCCAGTGCCATCACCATCGGTATCAACTGTTTCCGCGCTGTTGGTTGGAAAAGCGTCTGCTTTATCACCCACCTTGTCCCCATCGGTATCGGACGACTCGGCTGGGTTGTTGGGAAAAGCATCGTTGTTATTACCCACGCCATCCCCATCCGTATCCAGCGTTTCGCGGGCATCATTTGGAAAAGCATCTTCATTGTCCCCAACGCCGTCGTCGTCAGAGTCCAAGGTTTCCGCCGGATCATTAGGGAACGCGTCCTGGTCATCGGTCACGCCATCGTCATCTGAATCGGTAGTGGTCAGCACTAGGTTGATTTTCCGGCTGGTAGATTGCGTGTTTTGATCCCCATCGGTCACGGAATAGGTGTACAGATGGGTGTAGCCAGTTGCGCCCGTGGGCGCAGCTGCGAGGGTTGTTTTAATTTGGCTGGTTAAGTCGCCGTCTTCAGCGTCCACCGCTTTGGCGCTCAACGCGGCAATCGCAGCCTCGCTGGTGACCACCGCTGGATTTGCACCAACAACGGTCAGAACAGGTGAAAATCCGTTCGAAATTGCGGCAATTTGGTAGGCCGTCGTATTAAGCGTTAAGGCCGCGTTCGCGCCAGTCAGATAATCTGCTCGCGCCACACCGCAAAGCATCGGGCCCTCGCGACAGGTTAAATCAGGCGTTGAAAAAAAACCGAGCGCCGCGGCATCTGCGAATGCCGTTGGATAGGCCATAATGGTGACAAAATCGCCGGATACGCCGTAACCCCGGGACCAAGGAAAGGCGCCATCGGCATCGCCCTGTACCCTTGAGTGCGCTAGGCCCATTAAGTGGCCGATTTCATGTGGCAGGGTCAGTTCGTCGTTATCTAACGCCACGACCCCAACGTTTTTACCGCCATTAAAAGCATTCATTCGATCGATAATGCCAGCCGCTAAGCCGCCTTGAAGATTGGCAAGGCCGCCAGTGTTGATCACATCCCCCATCCCTAAATGGATCATTAAATCGGGTTTTCGGGTCAGTTTTTCGTTAAGCGACGCAAACAAGCCCGAGCGTTGTTCCATTTGATCAATGAGGGTTTCCGCGGTGAGCCCTGAATCATCGCCAACGTCAATCTGCGCTAACCCGACCACTCGCACCGGTACGCCCGATTCTGTAAAAGCAAGATTGGCGACTTCCTGAAGCAACACCATGCGCGCATCAAACTCAGCCCCATATTCCGCCTTTACCGTTGAACCATAGGTGTACACAACTTCAAGCTCGACCGCCTCACGTGCATCTTGAACGGCCGGGTCGCTGCCAAGGAGGGCTTCATTAAAATCAGAGACGCCATCTGCATCGGTGTCGTTCAGCGCATCGGGTGCGCTGAACGAGGGCCCCAAAGCGGGCGGCGTTTTGATTTCTGCAAGCGAGCCCACCCAATAGAACATGACCTCTGATTCATTACGATTTATTTGAATTTGAATCTCTGTATACGTTTCATCTCGAGACAGGTGGTTGTCGAGCGCCTCATCCAACGCAATAGTGAGGTCAATGGCGGCGATACCCTCGGCGTTATAAGTGACGCTTTGGCTCGCCGAGCCTTTAACATAAAAACTTGAAATACCTGGCCCGACCGAAACAATAAATTCAAGAGTCTCTGATTTATTACTGAGCGCCGGGGCAAATAGTTGATCAACCTTTAACGTGGCGACGTCGTTAGAAACCGAGAACGTTGGTTCAGATAAAAACATCAGGGCCGCTTCATCACTATCGAGCAAGCCATAATCTGATGTTTGAGCTATTGTTTGCTTCTGTATAGAAAGGATTACCAAGTCATAAAGTGCTGGCGTGCTATCAACCGAGGAAAATGTCAGGCTCGGGTAGCCCGTGACACTCCGGTACAGATAACTGGGAAACCGAAGTTGCACAGCTTGCGGTTCACGACTGTAAGGCAAACTCGGAAGTCGGACAGCAATACGAGACGTCCAAGCGGTCGGGTCGAGATCTTCCAACATTGAAAACGCAACATCGATCGGCTCAGAGGCGTCAATTTCATCATTAAATACAACCGAAAAATTGGCCAGGCTATAGGTTTGGTTTTGAGGCTCAAAGGTGCACGGACAAACAATCGCGACCGGCGTTAAGGTTTCTGCCTGAACCGGCGCCACCAGAAGCAATGTCAAACCAAACCCAAAAACCCACTTTAAAAACATTATAAAACGTCTCGTCATCAACGCATTTCCTATTCTATTGCTCGCCTATTAGATGATTCTAACCGGGTCACCTTGGGGGGGGGGCGCTGCCGAATATCGTCATCTAAATTGATCATCTGCAGCGGGCTTAGTAGGCCGTTAAAGTCCGCCCCAGCATAGCGCATTAACCCTTTGTCGCTCTGAAGAAAAATATTCAACGTGGTGGGGCCTAGGGTCGCGATAAAGGCGCCGCCGCCTTCAACCAAACCCTTAATTAACAGGCTTGCGGGCTGATTGGCGACGGACTCGATCGCAACAACATAGTCTTCGAGCGCGCTCATTGATGATCCGCCTTGTAACGACACACGATCACCTGGCGCAAGGCTTAAAAAATCCGAACGCTCGGTCATCTGCCGAGGGGGCTCGGGCGCCATCGTTTGTGATCCGTTGGGTTCCTCAGCGGTGGCGATCGTCACAGGCTCGGGCTGAGTTGAAGCTGGGACCAATGGTATAGGCGAGATTATGCCGGCAGGTGCTGCCGGTTTTGGCGCTTGGTAAAACCAGCCAATGCCTACAATTAAGGCTAGCATAGAGGCACTTATCGCGACCACTTTTACCATTAAAAATCGACCCTTTAGGAGCCACACGTCAGCAACCAGCTTAACCTATTTAGGTCAAATTGAACCTAAATCACTTCCAAATACGATGCAGCGTCCCCAAATTATGGGCCCTGTTGCCTGCGCCATACCCAGCCCTTTTAATCCGAAGCCGGAGTCAAAGTTTGGATCTACCTTCTGCGCGTTCGATATGATCAAATCATGACTCAACACGCTTAGAGTCCGGACGCCATGCCAACGCCGATCGCCCAACACGCTTACCTGTCGCTTGCCACGAAGAAACGCAACGGGCAATGGGTCTGGACACCGATTTGGTTCGCGCAGGTCGCAAGCGGCGCGTTGGTTGCCTTTTCTGCCGGTAACGCCGGTAAAGTTAAGCGCC
>CAJJAX010000002.1 GCA_905182155.1 uncultured Pseudomonadales bacterium | reverse complement strand
GGTCATTATGCAAGATGATGCCGAAGCGGTGATGCCCTTTGGCACCGCGGGGGTTATTGCGTGTCTGGGCTGGGCGTTTATTTTCGGTGTCGGGGTTGCTGGCCAGCCCCACCTCGTGACCAAAATGATGATGAACCGAAAGATCGCGGACAATCGGATTGTCTTGCCGGTGTCGGTTATGGGCTATGCGTTCGCGGCGCTCCTTTGGATCTCCATTGGCACGGTGATGAGGGCGCTGGTGATTGACGGTCAGGCAGAACCCTTAACCGGGCCGGATCAAGCTGCACCCTTTTTCTTATCGGTTTTTGCCAGTCCGTTGCTGGCGGGCGTGGTCTTTGCGGGTTTGTTTGCAGCGATTATGTCAACGGCAGATGCCTTTTTAAATGTTGGCACCGCAGCCTTGATTCATGACATGCCCAAAGCCTTTGGCGCGACTGAAATCAAAAACGAGCTGTTGAAAGCTCGGATCGTAACCGTGGTGCTGGCGGTTGTGGCCGCGACCATTGCCCTGGTGAGCGATACCTTGGTGGCGTTGTTGGGCACGATTGGCTGGGCGACGTTTGCGGCCGCGATTTTCCCGGTTCTGGCGATTGGGCTGAATTGGAAGGGTGCCACGCACCAAGGCGCGATCGTTGCAATTGTGTCGAGCCTTTCGATTAATGTGGTGTTCAATGTGGCGTCCATCGGACTGCCCTACGGTATCAGCGCAGGCTTTTTGGCGTTTGTAACCTCGATTGTTTTGTTTGTTGGCGTTTCCTTTTTAACGCAGCCGAAGATCGATACCCTGGATGAAGACATTCTTCGAGCGATGGAGTTTTAAGGCGGGTTCAGTTACCGAGCATTTTGCTTGTGCGCTGTTGGCGGCCGTTGATGGCCAGGGGTTGCCCAACGCGAAACGGCTCTACAAGATTGGTTTGGCGGGCTTGTAATGGTGCGCCGACTATTGGAAAGGGTTTTCGTTCGGGTCTTTGTCTCGAGAAGGCGTTTTCTTGGCGCTCAGAACGGCAATCAGAATAACAATGAAGACAACGATGAGGCTGCCGGCAAGGGAAGGGTCCATAAAGATGCCTTAATTGAAGGTCCGGATTTAGCTTAGCGCGCCGCCCGCTGTGGTTCATCGGCCTGCGCGAGGTTCTGCATGGCGATTGCGCCAAGCTCATAGCTTTTCAAACGCTGTTCTGGATCGAAAATGGATGACACCAGCATCAGTTCATCCGCCCCGGTTTGCGCAAGAAAGGCGCCGATCTGGGCCTGAACCGTTGCCAGATCGCCAACCGCCGAGCATTGACCGATGGCTTCAACCATCTGTTGCTCAGCAGGTGCCAGACTCGCTTCAAATCCCTCGATGGGTTCTGGCAGGGGTCCGGGCGCGCCGCGCCTAAGGTTCACAAAGGATTGCAGCGAGGACGAGCGTAAAAAGTGCGCCTGCGCGTTGGTATCTGCAGCGCACAGGTTAAAGCCCAGCATGACGTAGGGCGCCTTCAAGGTTTCTGAGGGCTTAAATTGCTCACGATAGGTTTGAATCGCAGCCATCAGGTAGGTGGGCGCAAAATGTGAGGCAAAGGCGAAGGGCATGCCGAGCATGGCGGCTAGTTGGGCGCCATACAAACTTGAGCCTAATATCCAAATTGGCACTTCGGTGCCGGCCCCAGGCGTTGCGCTCACCCGTTGGCCAGGCTGAACGGGTTTTAAGTAATGCTGAAGTTCCACCACGTCTCTGGGGAAATCTTCGACGCTTTGCGGCAAGGTTTCGTCGTAAGGCCTGCATCGTCAGGCCATCGGTGCCGGGTGCACGACCAATGCCGAGATCAATCCGGTTGGGATATAAGGTGGCGAGCGTGCCAAATTGTTCCGCCACCATCAGCGGCGCATGGTTTGGCAACATGATGCCCCCGGAGCCCACCCGTATGGTTTGAGTGGCCGAGGCAAGATGACCGATCACCACCGCCGTGGCAGAGCTCGCAATGCCGGGCATGTTGTGATGTTCGGCGACCCAATACCGATGATAACCCCAAGATTCTGCCTTGATCGCAAGCTGTTTGCTGCGCTCAAGGGCGCAGGCTGCGTCGCTGCCAAAGGTGATGGGAACTAGATCGAGAATGCTGTGCTGCGCCATAAGTCAGAGCTTTTGATTACCGTGTCAGTAGTATGCCAGACATTCGATTGTGTTTGGCATTGAGATTGCGTTGATCATGCGGGATGGCGCAGATGGTGTAAGGCCCGATGCTGCATCGAGCATCCTTCGTAGCAAGCGGCGCCTGTTGTGCACGTCGAATTGCAATCATCCTCCTCATTTTAAGGGCACTGGGCCCAATAGAATGAATCTTGTTGGGTCGTCGGGTAACGCATTTTGAAATTTTCACCAATCATTCAAAGACCCTTTTTATTTGTTGCGAATGATTCTCATTTAGATTTGGGTAAGTGATAAGCAATATCCACTATTAAGATTAAGGAGGATTATTTTGTTGGCAATTGAATTCAGAAGCGTATTTTTGGTGGGTATGACCTTGCTTATAACGGCCTGTGGTGGCGGAAGTGACGGTCCAACAGACTCCGATGGTGACGGCGTCTCAGATTTGCAGGATGCATTTCCAGCGAATTCGAGTGAGACGACTGATTCGGATGGTGACGGTATTGGAAATAATGCTGATGCATTCCCGAATGATGGCGATGAAACCCTCGACAGTGACGGTGATGGGGTTGGTAACAAGCCGGAAGTGCTGAAATGAACGGATGTCCTGATACCGACGGTGACGGTGTCGGTGATAATGCAGATAACTGTGTTGATACGCCTAATGCCGATCAAGCAGATGTGGATGGCAATACATTGGGCGACGCCTGTGCGGCGCTACCGACGTCCTATAATTTTAAGGGCGTTTACGATACCGAAGCTTCAGGCGTTAGTTATACCGGACAGACAGCTCGCCAGCTGTTGATATCCGGACTGGTCGATTCGTTGGTGGGTTTGTCTGAGCGCGCGGGTGAGTCGGATGCCATCAATTCTGAGCTTCAGTTTTTTGTTACAGGCGATGGCGTTGATGACACCCCGCACGGTTTTACGCTTAAAGGCGGCGAGACCGTGATCCCTGGTCCGAACTTTGGCGATGTTTCAACGGGCAAGAACCTTAATGGCAAGATAGCCGGTGGTAACGGTTTAGGGGGTGGCGAGACATCAAGACTCATTGGGGATGATTTTTTCGGATGGGAAGATGGGCTCACCACCAGCGGCATTCCGATTGATCTGGTTAATTTATGGATTACGAGGGTTGCCTCTAACGCTAGCGATGGTGTGGGTGTCGTGATAGCAACCGTAGATAATCCTGCTACTTTAATTGAGGCGCCGACGTTGGATGCATTGGGTCGTGACTACCGACAGCTCCTGCAGAAGTTTCTGATTGGGGCGGTGACATTTTCTCAGGGTACCAATGATTACTTTCAAACTGATTTTGCGAGTCTGATTGGCACCAGAGAAGGCGATTCAAAAAATTATACTGCCGCTGAGCATGATTTTGATGAAGCCTTTGGTTACTACGGTTGCCGCGAGAGATAATAACGATTACATCGACGACGAGGCGGCCGGCAAAGGTGGGCGTGACGCTTATAGCAATGGCTATAGCGATTCAAATGGCGATGGCCAAATTGATTTGCGGAGTGAGTACAATTTTGCGGCTTCTCAGAATTGTGCCAAACGGGACCGGGGCACAGCGAGCAATACGACGCCGACTGATTTTTCCAAAGAAATCATGGATGCGTTTATTGCGGGCAGAAAAGTACTAGCAGATGGCGCTGAGACCGGCGTTTTAACCGCGACGGGTGCCGAGGCGCTTCAAACGGCAATCACAACCGCTTCCTTAACCTGGGAGCAGTGTTTAGCTGCGACAGTCGTGCACTATATTAACGATGTTAGATCCGATATGAGTAATTTCGAGAGCGGTAGCTTTGCCGATGGCGGCAATTTTACCACCTTGGCAAAACACTGGTCTGAAATGAAGGGGTTCGCTTTAGGATTGCAATTTAGTCCGGTATCCCCCTTTAGGGCCAGTTCGGAATCACTTGCTTCATTGAAAAGTGTACTAGACCTTATGGGAGACGGTCCGGTGCTCGCTGACGGCAGTCAAGCGGGTGAAGTTGGCGCTGATTTAGCCCGGGTTGAAGCTTATCGTGCTGATTTGCTCACGGCGAGGGGACTCCTTCAGAGTGCTTATGGGTTTGATGAGGAAAACGTTCAAAACTGGTGATGCACAGCGGGCGCTGCCTTACGATCGGCTTGGACTTTCCAGGCCGATTTTTTTTTGTTTCGAGGAGTTAGAAAAAGATGTTTCGTCTAATCATGGTATCGATTTTGGTTACCTTGGCTGGTTGTGTTGACCAGTCTAGGGATGTGTCTGAGACGGGTTCACCGGTGGGGCCCGCTGTGAGTGAATCGTCCGCAAGCACGGACGCGACCACAAGTGACGGTGTAGTGAGTGAATCGGATACCAATCCGAAGCGTGAGGTTCTGTTAAATGTTGGCGAGAACATCATTCTACCGGCCTATAAGGCTTTAAGAGACGACGCTGCGGTTTTTTCTGGAGACGGAAATGCAATTACCGATTACTGCAATGCTATCGGCACGGAGACGGAAGCTGAAATGCGATTTCAAACGAAGGCGCGCTTAAACGATCTCGTTGACAGCATTCAAGTCGTCGAATTGTTGCTGTTGGGTCCTTTAGTTGCCAATGAAGGCGGCCTTCATCACAGAATTCATCCTTATATTGATTTTCCGCTTGCCACCTGCAGTCTTGACCAAGCGGTTGTGTCGCATACCGAGGGCGATTACAGCATCGATATCCGGGCAAGTAATCAAAAAGGGTTTCCATATTTTCGCAAATCCAAACCTGAATCATTCTTGTCCCGCACAGGTGCCTGCAACGCAAGGATGGAATGGCCTGTCCGAAGTTGAGCGAAAACGACAGCGCTGCAACTTGGCGCAAACCGTTGCCGTGGACGTCGCCGATGCGACTGCAAGTGCTTTTGCCTTGTGGGATCCGGAGGATGGAAATTTCCTGAGCGAATTTACGCATGACATCAATACAGGCGCGAATTTTCAGGCGCTCAGTGATGCTTTGTTTTATGTTGAGAAAAACACCAAATCCCGGAAGTTGACGGTACCCCTAGGCCTTGATTCCGATTGCTCCACTGTGACCTGTGGGGCGTTAGTCGAGTCGCCCTATCTAGAACGTTCACTAGATAACATTGCGATCAATTTGGAGACGTTCCTTCTGATCTACGAAGGCGGGGCTGACTTCGGTTTTGACGATATTATCGAGCAAGCCGGCTTTCCAGACGTTAATCAGCGTTTCAGGGATCAAGTAATCGCCGCGAGGACGAATGCCGAAAATGCCTCGGTAGGGCTTGCTGAACAGGTCAAAAAATTGAGGGATTCAGGTCGTAGTGCCGATTGCGTCAATGCGTTTGCCAACCCAGATGCAGAAGATAGAAGCTTCTCTGCTTGCAACTTAGCGGGCTTAGTGAAGCGAGTGACCGATGATTTAAAAATCGATTTTGTAACCATCATCGAGGTGTCAATTCCAGGCAATGTGCAGTCAGATAATGATTAGATTACGGCAAAATAAAGGTGTGAAGGCGCGGTTAACGGTGCTGTTAGGGTGTCTATTGGGCGTTGGATTTCTACACTTCCTTCATCTTATGGTGAAAGGGTTGTATTAAGGCTTCTAGACAAACAATCGCTGGATCAGCGACGATCCTAAGCCAAGAAGATTTGGGCGATGCAGGGTTAACCGATCTGAACCAAATTTTGCTTAAAGTGCCAGGGTTGTATGTCCGAGAGGAAGACGGTTTTGGTCTGCGGCCCAATATTGGCATCCGAGGCGCGACTTCCGAACGATCTCAGAAGATCACTTTGATGGAGGACGGTATTTTAATTACGCCGGCACCTTATGCTGCGCCGGCTGCCTATTACATTCCAACCGCCGCGAAGATTGTGGGTATCGAGGTGCTAAAAGGCCCGAGTGCGATTAACCACGGACCGCATACGGTGGGCGGCGCCATTAATTTTTTGAGTCGGTCAGCGGATCTATCGAAGCCCTTATTGGTAGATATAGAGCTGGGGCGCTTTGGAAGTCATAAGGTGCTCGCGGCGGCGTCTGGAAAGATCGACCAGACAACGGTTTTGGGTCAGGTCTTGTCATATGGTTCAAAGGGATTTAAATCGGTTGATGGCGGTGGTGAAACGGGCTTCAACCGTCAGGACTTCGATCTTAAGCTTGTGCACGTTTGGCCAACAATGCCAGATCATTTTTAAAGATGGGGATCGCAAACGAAACCTCGGATGAGACCTACCTTGGGCTTTCAGACACAGACTTTGATGAAAGTCCCTATCGTCGATACGTCAGCTCAAGAGGGGACCAGTTCAACTCTAAACATTCAAAAATACAGCTGATCCATACGATGGCGCCGTCAGACGGTTTCCGCATTTCGGCGAAGGCCTATCGGCACCGCTTTGATCGGAGTTGGTTCAAAGTCGATGGATTCCTGTCCGGGCCTAGCTTGACCCAAGTGTTGAATGACCCAGAAGACTATGTGCCGCATTACCTCACCTTAACCGGTGCTCAGGATAGCGTCACAACAGGGCTCTCAATTGATAAGACAGACAATGCTCGGGTCTATCGAGCACAGGGAATCTCTGTTGATACTGAGAAAGTCTGGTCTTTTGAGGGCGGCGGGCAATACGTAGTCAAACTGGGCATCCGTCGGCATATTGATGGTGTGCGCCGAAAGCATCAACCATTTGGGTTTAATCTGGCGGCGGGCGCGCTGGTTTCCGATGGCGTCGCGTATGACCTGAAGGTTAATAATGATGTCGAAGCGAAAGCAACGGCCTTTGTTGTTTCAAACCAGATTGATTGGCGCGCCTGGAATATTGATTTTGGCGTGCGGCATGAACGAATTGGCTCGGAGGTTATCGATTTCTCGAATTTAGAACAGCGGCAAACGGTGCAACGGGAGATGATGCCAGGGCTTGGCGTGAGTCGGTTTTTTGGGATCGCTTTGTTGTGTTCTCTGGTGTTTATGAAGGCTTTTCCCCTGCGTCGGCTGCCGCGCGAACACCGGTCCCAGAGCGGTCTGTTAATTTCGAGTACGGCCTCAGATATTTTGATGATTCTCTGGAGGTCGACGTCGTTGGTTTTTTCAGTGACTATGAAAACTTAGTCGGTCGTTGCAGGGCGAGTGATGCAGGCTGCGAAGTCGGCTCTGAGTTTAGCGGCGGTCAAGTGGAAATTGGTGGCGTCGAGTTTTCTGCCTCAAAAACGGGGTTGGCCACTGGGGTCGGCCGATTTGATTTTAGATTGAACTACACGTACACCGAATCGGCGTTTCAAAGTGAATTTCTATCATCATTTTCTCAGTGGGGACTGGTGCGTAAGGGCGATGCGTTACCGTATCTGCCATCGCATGTTGGTAGCGGCTCGGTAACGCTTACGCGGGACCAATTGCAATATCGAGCGGATATAGGGTATCAAGACTTTATGCGAGAGCGGCCAGGCAGTTCGGTTGCCTTACCTGGCGAGCGCACCGAAAGACGCGTAACCCTTGCGCTGTCGGTGTTGTATAAGGTCAATCAAGAGGTTCAAGTGCAGTTGTTTATCAAAAACGCAACCGATGAGCAGGCCATTGTGTCTAGAAGGCCTTTTGGTGCGAGGCCCAACGCGCCGAGGTACGTCGGTATTCGGCTAAGGTTTGGCGATGCTTGAGGCGCTAATCGATTGGGAGGGGTTCATTGGGGTTTTCATGTCCCCGCTAATCGACCCAGCCAGCCGAACCTACTTTGTCTATCTGCTGCCAGCGCTATTGGTCACGGGATTGTTCGCCATTAAGGCCGTCGGCCTCCGAGGCGGGATTCGGCGTCTAAGATCGCTTGGCCCGGGCTATTTTTTTTCTGCTTCGAGCGCGGTCGATGTTGCCCTGCTGATGACGAATGGGCTTTTAAAGCTATTGCTGTTTGTGCCCGTGTTTGGTTCGAGCCTGCTTGTCGCGATTACCGTTGGATCGATGTTGCAGGATAATCTAGGGGATGCCAATTTCTTACAGGATATGCCGCTCTATGGCATCACACTTGCGTTCTCTGGAGCCTTATTTGTGTTCGATGATTTCACTCGTTTCTGTACCCATTATTTGATGCACAGATTACCGTTGCTATGGTCTCTCCATAAAGTCCACCATTCAGCGACAGTTTTAACCCCGCTGACGATTTACCGCGTTCATCCGATTGAATCTGCGATTTATTTTCTTCGCGCGATTTTGGCATCTGGCGTTGTAATTGGCGGGTTCGTCTGGCTTTTTGGTCGGGGCCTAAGCGGCTTAGAAGTATTAGGGGTGAATGCTTTTGGCTTTATGTTTAATCTAGCGTTCGCCAACTTGCGGCACTCCCATGTCTACCTTTCTTTTGGTCCGCTAGAAAAATTTTTGTCAGTCCGGCACAACATCAGTTGCACCACAGTGCAGATCATCGCCATGTCAATTTGGGGAGTGCTTTGGCGATCTGGGACCAATTATTAGGGACTTGGAAAGGGGCTGGAATCCGGCCCGAAACCTTGATGTTCGGCATTAAATAGACGGCGGCGCCAAGCCTTAACGGGTTGGCCAAAGCCAGCATAGTGAATTCTAAATCCTAGCTTAGGAGCCCTCTTCTAACCCGAAAGCGTCGACACAAATTTGGCCGGTCGGACAAGCGGTTTTGGCATACTGTACGTCTTAATAATAGTACCGTTTTGAATTTTTATAAGGGTTGCGATAACCGTCTTCTGGTGCCCCAGCTATCCCCCTAAGCGAGGTCTAAATGATGCCATGCCTTGAGCGCTCTGGCATCAATATAAAGCCAATGCTAATCGAGCTTTCGTCGCTAGACCGGCCCTATTGCCGCTAAATTAGACCGATAAATCTAAGCTATGCCCCGTTTTGGTATTTACCAGAGCCCCAGAAAGGGTTCGGCTCAGTGGCTCGTTTATGGGCCTGCTGGATATTGGTCACTCGCGCGCGCCGGAAGTTGAATTTACGGGCATAATGAATCCCCTGCGCAGCGGCTTAACCCGCAAGGTTGCCCAACGGGTAGAACCCAACAGCAAGGAATCCTTATGAGGGTTCGTATGACTCACACACCAAGAACATTCAAAAACAGTTTAATCGCCAGGCCGAAGAATACGCCCAGACTAAGCAGGCAAAAGATGTGCGTGCAATGGCGGGCTTGGTTCGTTTAACGAAAACAAACGCCTCGAGCCTGACTTTGGATGTTGCGTGCGGACCCGGTCGATTAACGATGGCGTTCGCCAATCATGCAAAACAAGCAACCGGCCTAGATGTCACCGAAAACCTGCTGAATATCGCCCGCGCAGAGGCTGCGAAACTGGCAATCCCCAATATTGTATTTGCTCAGGGTTCTGCATTGGATATCCCCTTTGATAACGGGACCTTTGACACGGTGAGTTGCCGCGCGGCCTTTCAATCACTTTGCCGAGCCAGAACAGGTACTTAAAGAAATGGCCAGGGTTCTTAAACCCGATGGCGAAATGATCATTGCAGATATCCTTGGCAATGAAGAGGCCGCGAAGGCCGCGCAGCACGATGCGCTAGAGCAGCTCTGCGACCCAACGCATGTGCGCTGCTTATCTAAAACCACCTTTCAAGGACTATTTGATGCAACGGGACTGGATGTGGCGAGTTGTCGATTTGGGGACGATGGACTATGAAGTAGAGCAGTGGCTCCTGCATGGGGGGCCAAGCAAGGCGCAGAAACAAGCGATTCGATCAAGGTTTGAGCAAAGTGTGGTGAGTGACGAAACAGGGCTCGAGGCTCGCGAAGACCAGGGAGTGCTGAAGTTTACGCACCAAACTGCTGTTTTTGTTTTAGAGCATGCCGATGAGCGCCTAAGCTAGGGTTTTTTCGTCTGGAACGCCTGGACGAAGATGGGAATGATCAACCGACCTTTGCAGTACGAGGTTTGCAAGGACTTAACATTCGTTGCGTTGAATGAAACACAGTGTACGGGTGTTTGATTTTTTTCTGGGCGCTCATGACTTCCGCCTAATGCAGCGGATCGTCACCAAATTCACTGTCACCTAGCGAGATTTGTGTTCGGGTTGACGCGCTCAGCATTTCACTTCGTGAAAAGCCTGCCGCTTTTGGTGGATTCTAGGCCTTCTTCATCTTTGCCGCCTTGCGAAAAAGTTGAAGTTGGTGGCCCGAGGTGGAATCGTACGGGCAGGACACCTGCACCGACACAGGGATTTCCAATCCCAGTGGCACATAGATCCGTATCACTCATCGACTTGGGGTTCGCGCGGGCTGGTCGATAACAAGCCAAGCTTCAATGAGAGGCCGTTTTCATGGCAAAGGTTGCTGGTGGCCGCTCGGTGTGTAGACTGGGTTACAGATCGGGTAATTCTGTTGTGGGTCTGGTTTGAGCGGAAGCGTTACGCCGTGACCCACAACGAACAAGGCAAGGAGCTGTTAAACGGTGCAAGAGATCGCGTTATTTCCGATTCCAGAGTTGGTGGCCTTCCCTGGCCACGAAGTCCCGCTCCATGTGTTTGAGCCGCGTTATCGCAAGATGGTGGCCGATAGCGTGGCCGCCGAGCGTCCAATTGGCGTTTGCCATACTCGCAAACAGATCCGTGCGGCGCCGCAGTTGAAAACCACTGAAGAGGCGCTGAGCACGAACCAGGCGACTTATCTACCTTTCGAGGTTTTCTCAGCAGGCCCTTGCCGGATTCTAGAGACCCTCGATGATGGGCGCATTCATGCCACCATCGAGATGCAAGCGCGCTATCGCGTGGTCTCGGAAGTGCAAACGCTGCCGTACAAAATTGTGCGCGCGGAACGATTGGTCGATGAGGATGCCGAGCAGGAATATCCTGCGCTGCAAAGAGAGATTAACGACAGTCTGCTGGCGCTAATCGGCGATGAGCATCAGTCGTTGCGGAAGATTCTGGCGGCCACCAGCTGGCAAGAACAGTCGTCGTCGGTTTTTTCGTATCGCATTTTCCAATATTTGAAATTTGATGCCGATATCATGCAACAGCTTCTAGAATGCAATTCAATCGAAGCCCGGCTACATTTGGTGGGCGGCTTGTTGAGCGGCACACCGGTTCACTAGGTCCGGCATCAACCCTTGGCGTAGCGGGCCTGTTTGCGGGCAACAAGGCGCTGCAAACGTTGATGAAGCTGGGCGTTTAAGGGCCAGGTGATGCACAGGTAAAAGGCCACCACAAACATAAGGGTTGGCACAATCGCATACAGGATGCCCAGCCACATGAGTTCTGTTGGCCCGTTGGTCACGTTTTTTGCGACCGAGTAGCCCACGAGGCCAAGAATGGGCAGTGACAAGCCGCCAAAGGATGCCGCGCACTTGGTCATGAAGCCCAAAATGGCAAAATAACTGGCGGGTTGTGCCGTACCCGATCGCACAGTATCGAAATCCACAACGTCTGCCAGCATGGCGCGGGGTAGGTAGGCAAACGCGCCGAAACAAAAGCCCTTTAAGGCAAACAAAACATAAAACTCGGTGATCTGGCCGTAGTCCAGCATAAAGCAAGCAATTGCGATGATACTGACCAGTACCATGGCGGTCGCTAAAGACTGGTGCTTACCAAACCGACGCGCAATCCAATCCCAGACCGGAATGGCTAACAGTCCCACGCCAAAATACAGCACATATAAGCGCCCCACTCGATCTGCGCCAACGTAGTCCTGCACGAAAAAAAGCGACAGGGTATTTCTGAAGTTCTCGCCGCCAGCAATGAGTAATTCGATCATCAGCAATCGGAAGAAAAGCTTGTTTCGGGTCATTTGCCGCAGCGAGGCCACAATCGAGACGCGGGGCGCCTTCGGCACCGCGACTTCGGGCACCTTTAAAATAACGAGTAAGGCGGTGAGTGGTAGCAGAGTCACGATCACCCAAGAAAAATTACTCAGCACGAAGCTGGCCGATCGATTATCGAACACCTCCTCTGAAATGAGCACGATGGCCGAGGCGACGATCAAACCCGCCAGCACATACTTTTCCCGGGCAGATTGGATCATGGTTCGGGTATGGTATTCGTCCGAGAGCTCCATCCCCCAGGCGGCATAAGGCAGGCCTAAAATGGTGGTTGCTAGCCGGAGCAAGATAAAGAAGAGCGCAAGATATAAAACGGTGCTGCCTTGATCTGGATTGAGGAGCATCCAGACCGCTACCGCGTAAATGGGTACGCCGATTGCGATCCAAGGCTTGCGTCGACCCCAGCGGGTTTGAAAGCGGTCCGACATAAACCCCATGGCGGGATCCGAAATTGCATCGAATATGGCGGCGCAAAAAATCACGAGGCCAATCAATCCTAGGTCAATCCCGATCTCTGTTGAATACAGCCGAGGGATCCAGACCGCTAAAGGGTAGCCGATGATGGCCAGCGGTAGGCTAACCGAGCCGTAGATCCAAGCGGTTGTGCGAGTAATGGGGGTCATAATTGTTTTACAGGTCCCTAGATGACCAAAAGTCTTGAGCGGCGCGTCCCAATACTGCCAAGGCTTACCGCAATAGTCCAACCCAGATCAGCGCTCAGACCGGGCATCCTAGGTATTCCGGGTGATTTCAGTTAACATGCGGGGCTCGCGCAATGTTGACTGTTTCTTTTCTTTCACTATTTGTTATCAAGTCCGTGTTAAAAGCTCAGTTGATCGTATTAATTGATTGAATCTTGCTAGATCGTCGCGAGGGTCTAGGACTGATTCCGGACCAGACGAATAGTGAGCCCCGCATGAAAATTTGTGACCACGCTGTTGTGGCAATGCATTACACCTTAACGAATGCCGCAGAAGAGGTCCTAGACAGCTCCGAAGGACAAGATCCGCTCATTTATTTGCACGGCACCGGTGGTGTGATTCCCGGGCTTGAGGCTGCTTTGTTGGACAAGGTTGTGGGCGATCAATTCACTGCAGTGATCGAGCCGGACGACGCGTATGGCGCGGTGAACCCATCGCTGGTTCAGGTTGTGCCGCGGTCTGCTTTTGCGGGGGTTGAGTCGATTGAAGCCGGGATGCGTTTTACGGCCTCGGACGGACAGGGCGATCAGCAATCGGTTGCGATTGCAGAAGTAAATGGCGACGAGATTACAGTTGATGGGAATCATCCTCTGGCGGGTCAGACGCTCCATTTCGAGGTTGAAGTGATCAGCGTACGAGCGGCGACAGAAGAAGAAATCAGCCACGGACATGTGCATCCGTGATGGAAACCACCGGTCTGCATGAGCAGGGTTACCGGTCTGCACAAACTAGAAATCATGATTCATAAGGAATTAACTTGAAAATATATGTAGGTAACCTTCCGTTTAAAATCTCACAGGGCGAACTGGCTGAAATGTTTGAAGCCCATGGTGCTGTCACGGATGCTGTGATCATCACCGATCGAGACACGGGTCGCTCCAAGGGGTTCGGTTTTATTGAAATGAGCGAGCAAGAAGCAGGTAATGCTGCCATTCACGCGCTGAACGGCAAAGAGTTTGACGGCCGCGCGCTGACCGTCAATGAAGCTCGTCCAAAAGAGGATCGGCCGCGTCGATAACCGCAGCCCTAACGATTATGTCTAAAAAATCAAATTCTGATGCCCTCGCACAACAGTCGTTGCGCGATAAGATTGTTTCTGAAACGGAGGCCTTTTTGGCGTCCGGTAAAAAGATTCAAGAAATACCGAACGGTGTGAGTGGTCAGAATGCACAAAGTGGCTCTCGCCATATTAGAATCAGCACGAAGAAGGATTAACCACAGCTTGTAACGAGCGAGTGGTTATCGGTGTTGTGTCTTTGCAGACATCCGAGTTGTACATCACAACTCGGATGCTCCTTCCGGTGTGTATCGATTGGGCGATCGCCCAAGTTAAAACCCATGCGAAAACGATCTATTGGCTGCAATCCTTACGAGTCTTGTCTTGCTGCCGCGGTACATTCCTATTGAGCCGGTCTGGCGAATGTTAAGGTTGGTCAAAATGCCGTATTGCGCCGCATCTTAAAGGATGATTTTCGGCATTTGCCTTGTGATGCCGTAGCGCCTGGCGCGCCAAGGCGCGGCCCCAAGCAGGGTGTCTTGTTCCGTCTCTGGTTGTTATTCGAGTTGTTGCTTTGGCTTGGATCGTCTTTATGCGCGGCGCGTGCCCCTTCACAAAAGATCCGGTTTCAACGGGGCCTAGCCAGTATGAGCGCGCGCCGGCCTTTGGTGCGTCCAAAGCGCTGCAGAGTCGCCTTGGGATATTTGACGGTTACTTTGGTTTATCCCGGCCTTGATGCCACACAATCGCGGGCTATTGATTGTGCCGAACCGTCTAATCCGCTAACCCTCTAACCTGCTCAATGCATCAGGGCCCAAGGGCCCTGATGCAGGAATCCCTATAGGCCTAATCCCCTTTTTTACATCGAACCGTTCAACACGGGCATCATTCATCGCACTGAGCGCACTGAGCGCCCGAAAGCCCGAAAGCCTAAAGGACGAAGTAGCCGTTATTGAGGGCATGGATGCCGTCTTATCACGGCCGCCCGATCTGTGGTCAACGCCCTGGTTAGCTCCTATTATATTCCCAAGGTTCGGTGATGAACGGTTAAGGAGCGCTTGTGAACGAAAATGAAATCAACGAATTCAGGTCTGACGTACGGGCCTGGCTGAACGAGAATAAGCCGGCCACGCCGTCTTTCTTATTGCCTGAAACCTTTATGGAAGTGGGCACCGATCAGCAATTCGAGTTTCTAAGGCGTTGGCAGCAAACCGTCTACGAGGCGGGCTATTTGGGTATGTCTTGGCCCGAGGCCTACGGTGGCGGCGGTCAGCCGCAAGTGATGCAAGATATCGTTAATCAAGAAATGGCGGCCCAGCGAGTGCCTTTTGTACCCAATACCATCGGTTTGAATTGGGCGGGTCCGTTGATTTTAGATATGGGCTCAGAGGCGGATAAGCAGCGCTACGTTAAGAATATCTTGAGTGCCGAAGACATTTGGTGCCAAGGGTTTTCAGAGCCAGATCACGGGTCTGATTTAGGCAATGCGCAGGTTCGGGCAGTGAAGGACGGCGACGAGTATGTGATCAATGGCTCCAAGATCTGGACCAGCCTGGGCAGTTACGCCAAATACATGATCCTGATTGCAAGAACCTCAAATGAGGGTCCGAACAAGTACGCGGGCCTAAGCTTTTTCCTAGCGCCCATGACCGCGCCGGGCATTGAGCCCACCCCGATCAAAAAACTGACCGGCGAATTCGGGTTCTGTCAGACTTATTTTACCGACGCTCGAATACCCGCTGATTGCATGCTCGGAAATGAAGGCGAGGGCTGGTCGGTCGCAATGAAAACCCTCATGTATGAACGCGGCGCAGTTGGGGGTCAAGCCGGCGGGTTGTCGATGATGGATTTAAACATCAACGATATTATTGAACTTGCGCGTCGGGCGACCCGAAATGGCCAGCCGGCCATTGATGATCCATTAACCCGGGACGAGTTGGTGAAGCTGGTATTGGAAGCCAAGGGAAATGCTCTGATGGGGTCGCGCGCACGTGTCCCGGCGCTTGGCGGCACTTACCCAACGGCTGTGGCAATGTCCGGAAAGCTCAGGAGTTCCGAGCTAAAGCGCAAGATGACCCGGTTTGCGGTGTCGTTACAGGGCGCAAATGGCGCGCGGTACATCAGTGATGATGCGCTGGATGGTGGCAAGTGGCAGCGGTCTTACCTGAATTCTTTTTCCGGTACCATCGGCGGTGGCACGACCCAAATCCAAAAAAATATTCTTGGCGAGCGCGTGCTCGGCTTACCCAAAAGTTAAGGAGTCGCCCGTGATACGGTTTTCCGAAGAACAAGCAATGCTCTTGGATACGGCCAGAGAATTCTGTCAAAAACAGTCGCCAATCGCAGAGGTTCGGCGGGTCATTGAAGCAGGCCAACCGCTCGACGCCACGCTCTGGCAAACGATGGTTGATTTAGGCTGGCTTGGGGTAACCATTCCAGAAGCCTTTGGTGGGCTGGGTTTAGATTTGGCAGATACGGTTCCGATCTTTGAGGCGATGGGCAGCCAACTTTTGGCGACGCCCTTATTGGCCACGACCCTTGCGGCCCAGGTTTTGATCACGAATGGCAGTGAAGCACAGAAAAACCAGTGGCTTCCCAAGATCGCGGCCGGACAGATTGCAACCATTGCCTTAACCGAGGCCAATGGATCCTGGGAGACCGATCAAATCACAACGCATCTGACGCAAGCCGGTTCAGGTGAAATGACGTTGACCGGCAGTAAAACCTTTGTGCTCGATGCAGGCGTTGCCGATGTGATTTTGGTTTCGGCATTGCGGGACGGTGCGTTGTGTTGGTGCCTGATCGATGCGTCCGAAATCCCGGAAGGCGCAATCCAGCGTGAAGTTGTGATCGACGAAACCAGACGGAGCTATAGTCTTACGCTATCGGATGTGCCGATACGAGCAGATCAGATCCTGCCCGGTACCGCGTTTCAAAAAATTGAACTAGCCGCCATGCTGCTCATTACGGCGGAAATGTCTGGCGGGCTTGAAGGCGTGCTCGCCGTGATTGTTGGCTATCTCAATACCCGGAAACAGTTCGATAAGTTGATTGGCAGTTACCAAGCGATGAAACACCCCACGGTCGATATTTTGATGGGGGCAGAAATGACGCGGTCCTACCTCTACCATGCGGCCACGGTATGGCGCGATGAAACCGATGAAGCCGTAATCGAAGCGGCCGTTCGAATGGCTAAATGCTGTGCGAGCGAACACTTCTCAGAAGCCGGTGATCGCGGCATCCAATTTCATGGCGGTTTCGGGTTTACCTACGAGTGTGATGCCCAACTGTTTTTAAGGCGCGCGCTTTGGAGTCAATACCAGTTTGGCGATGACCGTCATCAGCGTCAGAAATTGGGTGCGTTATTGTTCTGATACCAACCTGTGTGCCCAAGGCTCGTCGGATTGCCCGGCCGGTCTTTGAGTGCCAACCATGAGGCTCGCCATGACCCCGCGTGAGATCCATTCAGAAATTGTCACCTCAGGCCGACTTTCAAGCGCCCAGATTGATGGTTGGCGCCAGCAGGGCTATGCGCTGGTCAACGGCTTGATTGATCCGTCTTTACAACAACAGATGCTCGACTTGGCGGAAGCCACCTTCCCTGCGGCAGGGTCTGCTGCGGCCGAAAAGGTGACCGGCTTCGGCAGTAACGGCGCTTTAGTCTTTCCCTCGCCGCACACGATCTTCAACGAGATCACCCTAGACTCGGCGTTGCTGCAAGCGGTCGCGGACCTGCTGGGCACAGAAATCGCGCAGTTACGCCTTACCCAGTCTGACCTTTGGCCGAAGTATGGCCGCAGCGAGCGGCAATCTGAGCAAGACAATCGAGATCAACGCATGCATGTGGATTATCCGAACCACTCCTTGGTCCATCCGCCGAGGTGGGATGCGCCGGAGGCGGTTGAGTTGATCTTGTATTATTCAGACTCAGCGGATTGCGGCGGGGAGACGGCCGTTGTGCCCCGTACGGGCCCAGAAGATCCGGCCTACCGATGGCCAATTATCGATGCGCCGGGCATTGGGGATCTGAGGTTTGTGAACGATCGCGCGGCCGCAGAAGCTTATCTTTCAGAAAAAGCGCCAGAGATGGCGCAGTTCCGAGCGGCGCTATACGAACGTGAGGCGCGGATTGCGTATGTGCCAGGCGACCTGCTGCTTTATCGTCATGACACTTGGCATCGCGGAACGCCCTTGAAGTCCGGCGCCCGGCGGTTGGCGCATAACATGACGTTTCGAGTGGCCGTCGCTGAATGGGTCAGCACCTTGCATCCGGGTTGGGCTTGGTCGGCGTATCAAAAAGATCAGTTTTTTGAAAAGTGGATTGGGGAGGCCAGCGTGCACCAGCGATGTGTGATGGGATTTCCGGCGCCGGGCAATGCCTATTGGACAAAAGAAACCTTGGCCGCGGTGACCGCGCGCTATGGCATTTTTGGGTTTGATCCTACCCCGTATGAGCCTTGCTGAAGGCGACCCTTGACGGCGCAAACAACAACCGAAGTCAGAAGCCCGCCTAGGGTGCACCAGATGTTGCAAGAGGAGGCTGCTTTTAGCCCCGGCTGGGTCGTTTTAAATTAACCAGAATGACTTGGGATTAACTGGGGTTAAACCGCATGAACGGGTTCAGGACTCGCTTTAATCCTGTGAGCTTAATGGGCGCTGACAGCACAGACAGGCAAATGCAGGCTTGGTCGAGAGTTGCGGAAGGCCGGTGCACATCACCGGGTTGCCTTACGAGGAAGTCGCCCTCGTGGTAAATACCATCCTCGTCCGAAAAGCTGCCTTTGAGCACAACCGTTAACTCGGTGCCTTTATGATCATGAACCGGGGCCTTGCCGCCGGCATCGATGCGATGCAATGCCAGCTCGTAGTCGGTCTCGCCAACACTCATGGCGGCAACCGACAAGGTTGATGACAAGGCGCGCCACTCAAGCTCATGATGATTAAGGAATTTATGAAGATATTTTGGCAGCTGGTTTGCCAGCTCCGGGCAGAGTGTCCCCGCATCAGCTGCGCCGACTGCAGGCTGAGTCTCAGGCGTTGTCTCCATTGGCGCCGTAAGCTTCGCTAGGGTTTGGGCTAACAAATCATCGGACAATTCAGCCTGATCGCAGTCTGCAAGCAGTTCACCGCCGAGAATATTGAGGCCGCTGACGGCTTCTCGACATGGGTCGCAAAACTGTAGATGCGTTGTGATCGAAATTAAGGGCGCTATCGAAAGGGCGCCGGCTGCGTAGTCGGTCAAAAACTGCGTATTTGGATGATTATTGATCATTAAGCGTACACCCCATGTTCTTCCCCTTCAGGGCTTATTTTTAGTTTTAATTTTTGCAGCGCCAATCGCACTCTGGATTTAACCGTCCCGAGCGGGATTTCGAGTTCATTTGCGACTTCTTGACCAGACTTGCCTTGAAAGTACATCAGGGTCAGAACCTGGAGCTGCTCTTGGGGCAAGCTGTTCAAATGTTCTTTGATGTTGCTGGCATTGCGGCTCTGGATGAGCGCGCTAAAGGGTGAGGACTCTTCGTTTTCATCAAAAAGGTTTTCCGCCACGAGTTCGTCGGTTTGGTGGTTCTTTTTGGCGTGCTTTCTCAACCAGTCAATACGGGTATTTCTGGCGATAGTGTACATCCAGGTGCTGGCGGCAGCTTGGGTTGGCGCATAGCTTGGCGCTTTCCGCCAAACTTTAATCATGGTTTCTTGGACCAGTTCTTCAGCTTGCTCTGGCTCAACGCCGCCACCCTTAAGGAGGAAGCCTTTCAGCAATGGCCCAAAGTGTGAGAAGAGGGCGCCGAAGGCCGCCTTGTCTTGGTGGCTGCCGACTTTCACAAGCAGGGCGTTCCAGTCTGGTCCACTTGGGTTGGTCATTTTGGCCTTTGATTTGATTGAAATAGACATTATTAGCGCTTGTCCGCATGATTTCAAAGGTTTACGGCACAAGTTGTCCTTTAGATCATTATCTATCAGAGCTTTTAGCATTGCTCGTTGTATTGGTAGCGTGCAGGGAGCGCATGGGTTCGTGAATGCGAATTTTCTCTAGATCGTAGCCTAAGGTTTGAACCGTCTTCAGGAGCGCCTTAAAGGTTGCTGGGTCAATGGACGGCGTTCGAGCCATGACCCAAACAAAGTCTCGCTTTGTTCGACCAATAATGGTCGTTTGGTAGTCATCGTCGAGATAAACGACGCGGTATTCAGCCTTAACCGGCCAGAAAATTTGCATGCCCCAAATCGCCGGTGACGCGTCTGATACAAACCCTTTCAGATTGCGCTCCCGCAGGGGTCCATCGGAACTGCCTTCTCGGTAAGAATAAGTGGTTTCGACGACGCCGCCTGGGGCTTGTTTGTACGTTTCAAGCGGCGCGACCGCTTTGCGATCGAACGGGGTCTCAATATCGGCAAGGACGTACCAATCTCCCATGAAACGATCAAGGTTCAAGTCAGCCACTGCTTTCATAGGTAGTCTCGGTTGAGCGCTGCAGCCATACAGCAGAAGAAGCAAGAGACCAATTCCAACTGGGGCGAATTTGGACGCCGAAGATGACGCTCTGAGCGTTGGCTCAGCATCAGCATCGACATGCCCAAGGCGGCAGCTCACCTGAGGAATTCGGCTCTAGCGGTTGGGTCCGCCTTAAATTGGCCGCCCAAGGCGGTGGTTTCGGTTTGTGAGCTTGTGTCCATGACGCCTCTCGATTTCACGCAGTAATGCGTGGCTTTGATTCGGACTGCAACACTATCGGTGCCGAGCAAAGTTTGTAAGGCCACAAGGATCTGTTGGGTCAATCGCTCTTGAACTTGTGGTCTTTTTGCCAAAGAAGCGCACGATACGATTGATTTTAGACAAACCAATAATCTTTTCGTTGGGGAGATAAGCCACGTCAGCAATGCCGTCAATGGTCACAAAGTGGTGCTCGCAGGTACTCAGTGAGATTGATGTCGGTAATTTTGACCATTTCCTCAACGCCCATCTTATTCTCAATGACAGAGATCTTTGGGAAGTGACTGTAATCCAGTCCGGAAAAAATTTCGTCGATATACATTTTTGCAATGCGGTGAGGTGTCTCTGTTAGGCTGTCATCAGACAGATCGAGGCCCAAGGTCGTAACAACATCGCGCATTGCAGCTTTGATTCGGAGGTACTTTTCATCTCGGGTCAGGCCGGTTTCAAGCATCGGCGTCTCAAGTCCTTTGAGCACTAAAGCATTCTTCACCGCGGCAGCTTCGGCGCTGATTGCAGTTTTTCGGGTTATTGATGAGGCGGCAAGTGACGTCATGTCTAGGTCCTATTCGTGACAAGTAGAGAAAAATACGAGGCTTTGATCAAATCAGATCAATTACAGTTTGTCAGGAATTCGCCCATAACTGGTCTCTTTGCTCGAATTAATCGTTGAATAAAGGGTTGGCCGCCTCTAGGGGTGGGTCGGTATGGCGGGTCCTTAGAGTCCACTGGTTAAGATCAGGTAAGAGGATAAGACAGCGATGGAATTTAAAAAGATAAGCCTCGATGGTTTGACTCAGCGGTCACAAAAAGAGTCAGTCAATCTGCTGATCCAAAGTCAGGACCCTGAGATTTATTTGGCCGAGGCTGAGGTGGGTGGGGTGCGTTACGGCGTAACAGCGGGACGTGGACAACGACTGATGACCCGAAGTCTGGGTGCGATGAAGCGCGAGCTTACCGAGGTGCGGTATATTGCTGCGACCTTGAGGCATCGAAGTAGTTTTGATGAAATGATTGGCAATCCGGCGGCGAGCAGCGATCTGGCCTTTGAGATGCCGATCAATTTGTAGGTTCAGGTCCGCCTAAAATGGGTTCGTCCGGGCGGGTATTCAAATTGCTTGATGATGAATTTGCTAATGTCGAACAGGGCCTCAGTATATGGGCATTTGGTTGTCAAAGGGTTCAGTGCGCAGTGCGCACGCCGTAAGACCGCGCGGTAGTGTTGGGGGCGAGCTTGCGATCGTTTTTTTGTGATCGCTTGGTGTTTTAAAAAAGGATCGATCTTATGCCGCTTCAGACCCAGCTTATTGGACAGCGCACCTTGCCCAGAATCCACGTGGTTGAAAGTCGTTGGACCATGGCTTACGCCGCCGGGTTGCAAGATGACAATCTGAAGCTGCTCGATACCACCCAAGCAAGCATTGCCGTTCACCCGCTCTTTCCGGTTTGTCTGGAATGGCCGAGTGTTCTGGATAGCCGAGCGCTCCCCGGACAGGATTGCTTAACCAATGAAGAGCTTGCCCGAGGGGTTCATGCAACCCACGATTTGCATCTATTAAAGCGGCTTGTGCCCGGCCAGGCCTATCAAACCACTGCCACCGTGGTTGATCTTCAGTCCGGTCGACAGGGCGCGCGGGTTTGTCTACAACTTGACACCCTTGATGAGGCCGATGAACTGGTGGCTAGAACGTGGCAAACCAATGTCAGTCGAGGCGTGGCTATTGAAGGCCCATTGGTGACGCCGATTGCTCAAGCGCCAGCCTGGCCCCAAGCACCTCAGTCGAAGGCCGTGGCGGTTGCGGCGGCGCGGATCCCAATCTCGGTTTCAGCAGGGCTCGGCAACGTCTATACCGAGACCGCAAGAATCTACAATCCGATTCACTCCGATCGTGCTTTTGCGCTGGCCGCTGGATTGCCGGATATTATTTTGCATGGCACGGCATCGCTTGCGCTAGCAGTCAGCGCCTTGGTCAACCGCCTGCTCGGTGGCGCGGCCGATCAAGTGACCCGGTTGGGTGGGCGCTTTGCCAGTATGGTTTTGATGCCCCAAGAATTGACGTTGCAGATAACGGCGCAAGGTGCAGGTTGGGTGTTGTTCGAGCTGCTCAATGAGGGTCAAGCGCCCGTGATTAAAGAGGGGTTTATGGTTTGGTCACAAGACTCGGCGGCAATAATTTAATGACGGCTACAACGATGATACGAGGCAAAATATAATGCGAACGCTTCACTGGTTTAGAAACGATCTTCGGTTGCAGGATAATCCCGCGTTGCTCGCGGCCTGTCAGCAAGGCGCCGTGCTGCCGGTTTTTATATTGGACACCGATGAGCCCGCGCGCTCGGCGCTGGGCGGTGCCTCCCGCGCTTGGCTGCACCGATCTTTAACGGCGCTGAATGCAAGTCTCAATAACAACCTGGTGATGCTGAAGGGCTCTGCTCAAACCCTCATTCCCGATTTGTGCGCGCGCTACCAGATTGAGGCCGTGACCTGGAATCGAGGCTACGAGCCTTGGACCATTCAGCGCGACTCGGGTTTGAAAACAGCACTGAAAGCCAGGGGCCTGGCTGTTACCAGTTTCAATGGCGCGCTCTTGTTTGAGCCCTGGGACACGGTTAAGAAAGATGGCTTCCCCTATCGGGTGTACACGCCGTTTTATAAGCATTGCATGGCGAATCTATCGCCGCGCATCCCGGGCGTGCTCAACGCCACTCGGATTCGGGTGGTGCCGCATGCGGAACAAGCTGGACTCGAGTCGCTCGCGTTGCGCCCGCCGGTAACTTGGGATGACGCGATGTTGACCGACTGGACGCCGGGTGAGCAGGGCGCGCAGCGTCGGTTACAGCATTTTTTGGCAACCGGAATGGGTGATTACCGAGAAGGTCGAGATTTTCCAGCCAAGCGTTCGGTTTCTGGTTTATCTGCGCATCTCCATTTCGGTGAGATTTCGCCGCATCAAGTTTTAGCAAGCGCCCGCGCCGAGTCACCCTCGGATGATAACCAGGCGCATTTTATTAAAGAGCTGGTTTGGCGAGAGTTTTCTTACAACCTGTTGTATCACTTTCCCACGCTGCAAGAGAAGAACCTGCAAGCGAAATTCGATCATTTCCCCTGGGAGGCGAACGAGGCCCTATTGAAAGCATGGCAGACAGGACAAACAGGCTATCCGATTGTGGATGCCGGGATGCGCGAGTTATGGCAAACCGGTAGCATGCACAATCGGGTTCGAATGATTGTGGCCTCGTTCTTAGTTAAAAATCTGAGGCTGCATTGGCACCATGGTGAACGGTGGTTTTGGGATTGCTTGGTGGATGCGGACCTTGCCAGCAACAGCGCCAGTTGGCAATGGGCAGCAGGATGTGGTTGCGATGCAGCGCCCTATTTTCGGATTTTCAATCCCACGACCCAAGGCCAACGGTTTGACCCTGACGGTGAGTACACGCGACGTTATGTGCCGGAGCTATTGGGCTTGCCGAATCAATATTTGTATGAGCCTTGGGCTTGCCCGGTTGAGATCAGTCGCGCCGCCGGCATTGTCATGGGCAAAGATTATCCAGCGCCCATCGTTGAGGTGAAGGCCTCCAGAGAGGCTGCGCTTTTGGCGTTTAGTGAAATGAAACGTCGCGCCGCAGGGTAGGTGAAAGCGATGCCAGACTGGCAAGACCGAACAGTTTGGGTGCCGGTCCTGACCTATCTGGGCCTGTTGCCTTTTGCCGGTTGTATCGTCGCAGACCAGGTGTTTCAGGCGCCCTTGGCGAGCCTCATTTTTCGAGCGTATGGTCTGGCTATCGCGGCGTTTTTGTTGGGTAGCTGGTGGGGGATTGTGCTAACCCGCACGGCGCCAAGGCGAATGCCGTGGTTTGAGATTGGCTTGAGTAATGCCCTGGTGATACTGGCCGTGATGATTTTTCTAATGCCGCTAGCCTGGGCGCTGCTCGCCCAGGGTGGGTTGTTTGTCGTTCTCCTGGCGGTTGAACGTTGGCGCCCCGTGTTTCGGTCGGCGCCAAGCTACTATCAAACGATGCGCCGCCGCGTGACCGCGCTGGTCGCGCTGCTGCATGGTTTAATGGCGGTTCTTAAAATGAGTGCGCCCGGTTAGGTTACCCCCACATGTTGGTGCCACCACAAACCGTCATGGCTTGGCCCGTGATCCAACTCGAGGCATCCGAGCCCAAGAAGACCGCAATGCCTTTGAAGTCATCTGCCTCGCCCAATCGGCGTAGGGGCGTGACTTCATTGGCGCGCTGTTCAGCTTCAGGGTTGTCCCAAAGGGCTTTGGCAAAATCGGTTTTGACGAGTCCGGGGCAGATGGCATTCACCCGTATGCCATGGGGCCCAAGTTCCATCGCAAGGTTACGAACTAGGGCGATGTCGGCAAGTTTCGAGATGTTATAGGTCCCCAAAACCTCTGAAGGACCAAAAGCGCCGGTGCTTGCGGTGATCGCAATGGAGCCGCATTTTTTCTCGATCATATCGGGGGCAACCATTTTGGCGAGCCACAAATTCGAGCGCACGTTGCTTTCCATAATCTTGTTGTAGGCGTCATCGGGAATTTCAAGGATTGATCCGTAGTACGGATTAACGCCCGCATTGCCGATCAGAAAATCGATGGGCCCCAATTGCCGATGGGTTTCATCTACTAGATTTTGCAGTTGATCCTTGTAGCCAATGTTGCAGGCCACGGCGATCGCCGATCCCCCGCCGCATTTTTCATTAATTTCAGCGGCGGTTTCGTCGCACTGGTCTTGCTTGCGACTGGATATCACGACTTTCGCGCCGTGCTCCGCAAGGCCCTCTGCCATGGCTTTACCCATGCCTTTAGAGGCGCCCGTTATCAGGGCAACTTTTCCAGAAAGATCAAACAAGGTTGTATCGACCACGGTGGCTCCTTGGGGTTATTCATTGAGTTAAGACGGCACTATAACTGAATCAATCTGGTTTGAGCCAGTGCTTGCGGGTTGCCCAAGAAGCCGTTACGTTTGAGGTGGGCTTGCGCGGTTTGTTACCAAAAGCGAGGGCTAGGGTGTTTTAGGTAAGTGGCGTTAAACAAGAGTTGCACACAAAGGCTTGTGCGCGACTGTTGGCGGCGAATTCACTGCAACGGAAAATGTTGTACTCATTATTAACAATAAAAAAGGGGCTTAACATGGCTTGGGATTTTGAAACGGATGCGGAATATCAGGTGTTACTGGATTGGACGGCGGACTTTGTTGAAAAGAAGGTGGCGCCGCTCGATATGGTTTTGGGTTCGGCAATGCAATACCAAGACCCGGATTTTATTCGCTTGGTGCGCCCGCTGCAGCAGGAGGTCAAAGACATGGGGCTTTGGGCTTGTCATTTGGGGCCTGATTTGGGTGGACTTGGCTTTGGCCAATTAAAATTGGCGCTGCTGAATGAAATTCTGGGTCAATCCCGGTTTGCGTCGGTCGTGTTTGGTTGCCAGGCGCCGGATACCGGCAACGCCGAAATTCTGGCCCACTATGGCAGCGATGAGATCAAAGCCAAGTATTTACAGCCCTTGTTGAACGGTGAGTTGGCGTCGAGCTATTCGATGAGCGAACCTCATGCGGGTGGGCCAGAGGAGTTTAAATGTTCAGCTGTAAGAGATGGCGACGAATGGGTCATCAATGGCGAGAAGTGGTTTTCGTCTAATGCGCGGTTTGCGAGCTTTTTAATTGTCATGGTGGTCACCGATCCAGAAGCGTCCGCCCATGGCCGGGCCAGTATGATTGTGGTGCCCACCGATACGCCGGGCGTTGAGATTATCCGTAATGTTGGTGTGGGGGATGAGCCGCCCGGACACGGCACCCATGCCTATGTTCGATATACCGATGTGCGGGTACCAAAGCAGAACCTGCTGGGCCCAAGGGGCCAAGGTTTCGCCGTGGCGCAAACTCGACTGGGTGGTGGACGGGTGCACCATGCCATGCGTACGGTGGGGCAAATCAAACGGGCCTTTGACATGATGTGTCAGCGCGCCTTGTCGCGGACAACCAAGGGAGAAATGCTGGCCGACAAGCAGATGGTGCAAGAAAAGATTGCCGACTCTTGGATCGAGATGGAAGCCTTTCGGCTTTTGGTGCTCCGCACGGCCTGGCGAATCGATCAGTTCAACGATTACGTGAAAGTTCGAAAGGATATTGCGGCGATTAAGGCGATGATGCCCAAGGTCTATCATGACGTCGTGTCGCGGTGCATTCAGGTCCACGGCGCGCTGGGGGTGTCGAACGAGCTCCCCTTATCCGGCATGTTGTTGAGCTCTTACGTGATGGGCATTGCCGATGGCAAAGTGCTTTGCGATGGCGAAGTTGTTTTTGAGTCACCATCATCGTGGCCGTCCGCTCCCGCGGCGTCATCGATATCGGCGCGCGGCGGCCCTTGATTTGCTCGGCCATGAAATCGAACGAGAAGTTGAGGCCTGGTAGGGAAACCCCAGCGCAGAGCAGATAGATCCGCACGTTGCGGTGATTAACGGTGCGGCCAGCGTAATCTGGCCGATGCCCATAAGGATGGATACGTGGAACGAACAAAGCCAGAAAGTGTGGGGATGAGCAGCGAACGATTGACGCAGGTGTCGGCTTGGCTAGAAGCCCAGGTTAGCTCGGAGCGGCTTGCTGGCGCGAGTTTGGCCATTGCTCGGCGAGGCCAGATTGTCTACCAGCAGACCGCTGGGGTTTCAGACCAAGGCACAGGGCAAGCCTTTGCGGACGATACCATTGTCCGAATATTTTCAATGACCAAACCGATCACGACGGTGGCCGCGATGATGCTATATGAACAAGGTTCTTTTCAGCTTGATGACCCCGTGTCTAAGTATTTGCCGGAATTCGCCGATACGCCGGTTTGGCTGGGCGGCGATCTTACCAAGACCGAACCGCAAACAACCCGTATGACGGTGCGCCAGCTGATGACCCACACGTCGGGGCTGACTTACGGCTTTATGAATCAGAATGTGGTTGATGCGGATTATCGCACTCGAGGCCTGGATCAAAATAAAGAAACTCTGTTGGCCGACTGGGTGGATGAATTGGCCGAAGTGCCGCTGATCTGTCAGCCAGGCACCGAGTGGCATTACAGCGTTTCAACGGATGTTTTAGGCCGGTTGGTGGAGATCTGGTCTGGGCAGTCTTTGGCGGAATTTTTTGAGCAAGAAATCTTTGGCCCACTGGGCATGCAAGATACCGGGTTTGCTGTGCCAGAGGATCAAGCCCACCGGTTTTCATCATTATATCGCCCTGCATCTGGTGCGGTGATGGGGGCCGCGTCACCGCCTGTTGATCCGTTAAAAGATCGTGATCCTGGCTTGTTGTTGCTGGATGCGGTGGCAACCAGCCCGTACTTGCGATCGCCTCGATTTTACTCCGGCGGAGGCGGTTTGGTTTCGACAATGGGTGATTACTGCCGATTCTGTCAGATGCTCATGGATGGCGGCATCTTGGGTCAAACGCGTCTGTTGTCACCCAAAACGATTGAGTATATGCGGCTGAATCAATTGCCGAACGGGGCTGACCTCGCTGCGATGGGCCAGGCGGTTTGGAGTGAAACCAATTACGAGGGGATTGGCTTCGGCATTGGCTGGGCCGTGGTGATCGATCCGGTCAAAGCCAATATTGTGGCCTCGGTTGGCGAGCATCACTGGGGCGGTGCGGCCAGCACGTTTTTCTGGCTGGACCCCAAAGAAGAACTCTTTGTGGTATTTTTGACGCAATTGCTGCCGTCATCGACCTACCCGCTGCGGCGGGAGCTTCGGGCTCAGGTTTATCAAGCGTTGCTTGAGTAAACGAGGTCTTTTTGGGGTTGGAGATCCCAGCATGCGTCCCGGTTAGGCCGGCTTTTAAATCAACACAATGACTCGGCGTCAGTTAATGGGTGCTTGGTCGCAGGTTTTTCGATGATCTTTACTAAATCTTTATCGAATCTTAATATCGCTTCGGGATGATGCACCTCGATCGAGACACCGCCCCCCCCGGGCTGTCTCGTGAGATTGAAGGACAACGATTTTTCCTTCGGGTCGGCAGAATCATGGATGATTCTGCCGGCCCTTCTTTTTTGCAAACGCCTATCTTCCTGGCAACTGCCAGACCCCGTTCATTTTTGACCATCTCTAACCTAGTCTGGCATCGCCAAGTTTGTGACAGCGCTATTGTTGGTTCTTCGCCTGTACTCGCAGCCTGCAGATGAACCACGCCTTGAGCTTATGGGTTTAAGCCGATAAGCGCTGGGTTGTTGGGCCAAGCGCTGCTTGCGGCTAGACGTTTAATTGCAAATAACCCTTGCTACGCGTTAAAAGCGGGGGTTAGATAACCGTTCAAGAAACAGTCTCACACAAGGTGGCGTTCATGATGAGTGGTCCTTTAAGTGGTGGCGATCGTTTGCCGAGCCTCACGGTCACGACAATTGATCACGGCGAGCAGCAGTGGCCTGAATGTTTTGAGCAACCGCTCAACCTAGTACTCTTTTATCGCGGGCACTGGTGACCTTTTTGTCGCCGGCTGTTAGTCGGCTATGAAGCGCGCCGTGATGCGTTCTTAGAAGCAGGGGTTGGGTTGTTTGCAGGTTCGGTCGATGCGCTGGCAGACAGTACAAAGGTTGCAGAGGATCTGTCCTTTCCGTTGGCGCACGGCATTACTCGTGCAGATGCAGCGGCCTTAGGCGCCTGGTGGGATGAACAGCGCGGGTTTATTCAGCCCACGGAGCTACTGGTCACGCAATCCGGCAAGGTCATGTTCTCGACCTACAGCAATTCGCCGGTGGGCCGGATGGATCCAAGCGAGGTCTTAACCCTGATTCAATACTTGAATGCGCAGCGGGCCAAGAGGTAACGCTTAGAAGGTTGACCCCGTAACGCATTGCGTCTCTGCCAGAAGCAATCGACGTGATTTGGCGGTTAATTAGCGGGCCGTGGTCCTTGGCTTAGCGAATACGGTGCACAAGAAACGAAAGAACCCGGTCGCATCAGCCCAGGCTGAACCGGCGATCGGTCAGGTCCTGCGCCCACAGGCTTTCCGATGAGCGAGTCGTGTTTCATTCAAAGACGACATCCGGTCATTCGCAACGTGGCACTTTATAACAGCAGCTTAAGAGAGAAGTTGGACAACGATTGACCCACGCAATTTTTTAACGCGTGGGTACCTTACAAGAAGATAGAATCCCTCTATTAGGTTCGGGCCCCTTCTTGGCGTGCTTCCCAAAGATCGGACTCTACTTGCATCCGGGCCCACATCTCGGCGCGCGTACAAAGAACCAGCTCGAGAGCAATAGCAAACGTGGGTGAAATACCTCGATTGCTGTTGACGATCTTGTTGATCTTTCGAGGAGAGCATCCGCAAAGTTTTGCTAGATCCGTTTGGTTGAGTTCCATCTCGACGGTATAAACTTCGGCCAGCACTTTTTCGGGGTGTAGCGGTAGCCGGTTGTAAGCCATATTGATCGTCCTGGGGTTGCTAGATCTTCTCTTTGCGATTTTGATGCAAATCGCTCAGAAATTCGCTAGCAAAAAGCGACGGCGCCTCCTCTTTAAGCCAGGCATCTCCGACGGTTGAATTAAGAATCTTATCCATATACGGCGTCATTAATTCAAAAAGCGCTGCAACTTCGTCCAGCCCGGCAAAACGTGTATCGGCTTTGACTTGCGTACACACCGCCTCTAGCAGCGCTAAGAAGGTATTAATATAAACGCAGTATCTTTATTTTTCGACATCATCAAGTAATTCGTCATTTAGGCCCTTAAGTTAGATCGCGGCCAACACTGAATTCAGCATAAGAGGTTGCCACACCTGGATATACAACGCATTTGTATTATGGTTGGACTGCGCTCGCCGAACGTCAGCAGATTGACTTATCTCGATTGAATTAATTTTAATCTGTAACGATAAGTAATAAAGCGTCGCAATAACCGCCGCGCCAATGATCTCTGAAATAGCACCTAAAGCATCCCAGTTCATATATTCACCTTAAGCAATATGTGCGTTACGCCTAATCAAAGTAATTACCATGACAAACATCGGGAAATGGAATTCAGGTGCACGCGACTAGGGGCCCGGGGGAATAACATGAGCATGGCCCCGCTTGATTCATTACTTAAAGGGCGGCCAGAGGTGGAATCGAGCTGCCGACACGAGGATAGATAGAACGAAAGTCAGTCTGCCAATTTTGACACTCAGATGACTGGACGAACATCCGCATTAAAATGACGGCCCTCTTGCCTTCGAGTTGCCAATTCAACCAGAATTTCGTTATGTCGCCCTGGCGTTAATTGGTACCCGGTATAAAACAACACTGACCGGAAACCCATCCCAGCGATAACTGGGTGAGTTAGCGAATTAACGATGCAAGTATCTTCATCAGTGACGTCTCTTAGGCGAGGTTTATGTGATAACCTACGGCAAGTTTGATTGTGTAATGGTGATAGTACAGTTGGGCTTACTTTTTTTCACCAAAGGTAGATAGAGTTATGAGTAAAGGTACGGTTAAGTGGTTTAATGCAGACAAAGGTTTCGGTTTTATTACACCAGAAGATGGCAGCAAAGATTTGTTTGTTCATCATTCAGAAATTCAAGCAGGCGGTGGTTACGCAACATTGAGCGACGGCCAAGCGGTTGAATTCGAAGTTGGTGAAGGCCAGAAAGGTCCTTGTGCTAATAAAGTTGTTGCCGTTTAAATTGTAAAACAGAATTAGGGAAGTCGGTTGCGCTAAGCGCGACCGCTTGCTTAAGTGTTGCGCAGTTCAATCTTGGGCTTTGACGGCGCGCTGTAGGCGCTCGCAGAAATTCCCTGTATTCGCTGGTTTTGGTGCGCTCTTTAAAGTACTGCGGCCCGGTGAATAGATAGCGACGAATCCTGTTCTCGTTTGCCGACGACAGGATGGATCGTATTTGCGCTTCAGGTTGGCCTCAAAAAGATTCTGGCGTTTTGCGTCCGAATCTTTTTGCGTGGGCGAAGAGAAAGAATAGCGTGCGTTCGAGGGTCTACTTGGGATAGAGCTTATTAAGTCTGCGAATATCGTTGGACAGGATAACGGGTGGATGATGGGTTTCGTCGTTCTTTTCATTCGCTCGTAGCAGGAAGGTGTCGTCAGGAAAATTCTGTAGTCGGCACCCATCTGGCCTGTTTTGATCCTCAGACGACTGGACGAACATCCTCATCAAAATGACGATCCGCTTGCCTTCGAGCCGCCAATTCAACCAGAATTTCGGCATGTCGTGCCGGCGTTAATTTGTACCCGGTATAAAACAACACGGACAGGAAACCCAGTCCAGCGATAATCGGGCCATAAAATATCCCCATGTTTAACAACGTATCCGGCGCGACGTCAGCCGCGGTTCTTATTTCTGGTCCGACCGGCCAGTCTATGAACTCCAAGGCCCAGCCCGCTATGACCGCACCGAAGCCACTGGTCGCTTTCGCTGAAAATGCAACCGCAGCAAAAAAAGCACCTTCCTGACGGCGCCCGGTTTGATATTCATGCTCATCACAGACGTCCGCCATCATAGAGCCATAACCAACATTTGCCTGAGCCGTGGAAAACCCCTGAATCACCTTTAGCGTAACCAGAAGTGGCATTAACAAACCATCACCATTTTCGGGAAACCAGTCCAGCAATCTCAGCACCACCGGTAGCGTCTGGAAAAAAGCCCAGCACAAGCCGCCAAAGATGAGGCAGGCTTTCTTGCCAAATCTGGAGAACAGTCTGACCGAGGCAAAAGTACCCAGTGCATTACCAATCGCATAAGCGACCAAGACCGGGATAATAATTTTTTCGTCTAATTCCCAGAAATAAGTGAACATATAGATGTCCAGCGTTCCGGTGACGCCGACCATAACGTAGACCACCAGCACCCCAGTAAATAAGAACCGAAAATTCTTGCTCTTTGTTACATCCTTGAAGTCACTGATCAGCCGGTAAAAAACAGTGGCGATCGAAACCTTCGGTTGAGGTTTAACTTTGAGAAGAAAGGGGATAACGCCACGGGTACCCCAGGCACTCCAAAATATCGAGATGGCCATTGCGGCGGCGACACACAGCGCCCATGGCACGTAGGCATCTGGTACGAAACGACCCTCGGCATCATCGGTTCTAAAAAAAGGCGAAAAAACCAGAAAGAATAATATCAAGGCAAAAAGCGCACCGATATTAGCGAAAAACTGCCGGTAGGCCACCAGTGCAGTCCTGTCTTCAATGTCTTCTGTAATCTCAGCACCCAGAGCAATATGCGGGACGTGATAGAGGGACATCATCGTTCTTGCCAGGTTCGTAAAGACGGCCAACCAGGTAAACAAAGCCCACTCAGAGGTCACCAAGGGAAAGAACAACAAAAAGAAACACGCCGATAGCGGCAGGAAAGAGGCATACATAAACGGGTGCCTTCTGCCCAGCTTGGATTGCCAGTGATCTGATAGCGAACCCGCGAAAATATCCGAAAACGCATCAACAATGACGGCGAGGCCTATGGCTGAAGCGGCCAGACCAGGGCTCAGCCCTAGGATCTGACTGTAGTAAAAGAGCAGGAAGAAACTCAGCCCGGTACCAAACATACCTTCGCCTGCCTGACCAATTCCATAAGCAAGCTTTGTATTAAAAGTGACTTTGCCGTTGATCATATCCTTACCCTTTCAATCCGAGTTTGCACCCAGGTGACCCGCCTCTCAGGAACCGGCGACTGATATAAACTGCTGTAGTCAAACAGCAACCCCTGACACCCATTTAAGTCGCCACACACCCAACAACTATGCAACAACAGGCACAAATTATCATTGCGCTTCTTCACCACCGAGTGAAACGGGTCCCAGTTAACGATCCGGCTATCCAGCTACGGCGGCGAAAATCACCCTCCCCCAACCTTCAGAATGCCCAACCAGGGCAAATGGCTTGCCAGTTCAGCCATGAGTTTCACTTTATGCACCGCATTATCTTTGCTTATGCGCTCGTCTCCTGAATAAAGCGTGCGGTTTAATGAATGTCGGACATTGACCGGTAAGCGGCTTTGATTGCCGCAAGGTTAAAGCCTTCGGTTTGCGCGGCTGTGATTAAAATGCGCTCGCGTTTCATGATCCGAGCGGCCTCCGCCAAAAGATCATCAATGGCCGCGGCGGGCACAACCACCGCGCCATGTAGGTCCGCATGAATCAGGTCCTGCTCACAAACTTCCAGGCCGTGGACCGTGACCGGGCAACCCCAATCAACCACATGCACGAAGGCGTGGGATGGATTCACCATGCCCGCCAACATTTGAAACTTGGGCTGGGCATCGGGCAAATCGCGAATGCTGCCATTGGTCACTACCCCTAAACAGCCGAGGCCATAGTGGACGTTGGTGTTGACCTCGCCCCAGAGCGCGCCGAACCCAGGCGTCGAGTCTAAGTCCTCAACCACAACGATGCTGGGTGTCGGACCCCCTTCGGCGATGTATTGGTAGTAGCCGAGGCTATCGACTTGGGTCGCAGGCGGATGTTGCGCGCGAATTCTGGCGGTTCTTGCGTAGCCCACGATAGGCGGTAACGACGGCTGACCACAGACAAAGGGTTTAATGTTAAAGCCGCGGCCGCGCCGGGAGGGGTCAACAACTTCCAAGGCGTTACAAACGGTTGGGGTATCAAGTTGCAAAAGTGCTTCGTGTTGTTGTGTGTTCATCGGGCCTCCGCCTTAGTTCATTTCCATACCGCCAGCAACGGTGAGCGCGATGCCGGTGACGTTATGGGCGCGGGCCAAATACAGCACCGCATCAGCCATATCCTCTGCAGTCTGGGCGACGCCCATCGGAATCAGTTGCTGGGTTTGGGTCTCAAAATCAACTGGGGTGTCGTTGGTTGCATTGTTCTTGGGGATTAAATGATCCAGCCACATCGCGGTACCCACGATGCCGGGGCAGATTGCATTCACCCGAATGTTGTCCTGAGCCAGCTCCTGAGCCAGAGATTGAGTGATGCCGATTGCCGCAAATTTGGAGCCACAGTAGGCGGCCATGTTCGACACGCCTTTTTTACCCGCAATCGACGCCGTGTTGACGATGCTGGCATTGTCGGCAACCAAAAGATGCGGAATGGCGGCCTTTGACATCAGAAAAATGCCCTTGGTGTTCACCGCGAAAATGCGATCCCAGGCCGCTTCGCTGAACGCTGTAATTCGGGCCGGAATCAACAATGCCGGCATTGTTGACCAGCAAATTGAGCTGCCCAAAGGTTTCGATGGTTTTCTGAACAGCCTGCTCACAGGCTTCGGCATTGGTGACATCGACCGTGCACACCGCGTAAGGCGGCGCGTTATCGGTTGAGGGGTTGGCGGCTTGCAGGGCTTGCGCAATGTCGGCGGATTGTCCGAGTTGGTAGTTCCAGGCTTGATCCGTCCCAAGATCGGCGGCCATAACGCGATAGCCGGCGGCAATTAAGCTTTGGGTGATGGCCAGACCAATGCCTCGTGCCGCGCCGGTCACGAGTGCAACGGGAGACGTCACGATGGCGCACCAAAAAAGTCGCGTCTTAAGGTTTCGCAGACCCAATCCATTAACGCCATACCATCATCTATAACCGTCGCCATCTGAAGCAACACATGCGGTTGCCCTGGCCACTCTTTGTGAAGGACCGAATTCCCTGCATCCTCAAGCCGCTTTGCATAGGCGTTGCCCTCATCTCGCAGCGGGTCGAGCTCACAGGTCGCGACCATTGCTGGGGCTAGGCCTGTTAAATCTTCTGCAACAATAGGCGAGAGTCGCCAATTGTTGGCGGCGGCTTCTGCATTCTGGTTTCGAGTGGTTTCTGTTACGAAAAATTGCATGGTTTCGAGGGTTAATACTGGGCCAGCTGCATTTTCCGAAATCGATGAGTAAGCAAAGGTTTGCTGACCCGCAAGGTATGATCGGGTATCCGTGACGGGGTACATTAATACTTGTCGGGCCAATGGAATGCCCTCATCTCGCGCGTGGATAGCGAGGAAGGCAGCGATGCCGCCGCCGGCTGAATCGCCTGCGACGGCAATGCGCGATGTATCAATCCCTAAGACTTGCCCCTGATGATACACATGCCGCAGAACCGCCAAACAGTCGTCATGTCCAGCAGGGAACGGGTGCTCCGGCGCAAGCCGGTAGTGGGTGCTGATAACCGTGCAGCCAATCTTGGCAGCAAGGAATCGACATTCTTTATCGTGAGTGTCCAGATCCCCGATGACCCAACCGCCACCATGGAAATAAAGTACACAGGGTTGGTTTGGCTCGGTTGTGGATTGATAGATTCTGATAGGGATAGCAATTGTTTCGTTGTGTATCGTGTCGTTTTTGACCCGCGCGAGGTCAGGGCCTACGCCGAAAACGCTGGCCATGGCCAGATAGCCGGCTCGAGATGTCTCTGGCGCCAAAGGCGGAACGGGCGCCTCTGGGTCAACGCCCGCGGCAAGTTGTGCTAAGAAAGCGGCAGTTTGGGGGTTAATGGCCATAAGGGCTGATCCGGATGTTTGACCTTGCAGCATCGCTCAGGCCTTGCCGCAGGTCAATCAGGCTTTGTCTGATGGGCGCCACGTCCTTGCGGTGCCAGCGTTGAGGATCATGAGGTCCTCAACGTATTTGGCGCGCAGTGATTGTTCTATCGCCGATGTTTAAGAAATTGCTCGTTGACGCAGTTTTCCAAACGCCCATCTCGCAGGTAACGGGCGGCGGTTCTGGCGGCGAAACCCCTGATGTCGTGCAGGCTCTGCGGGGTGAAAAATGCGGAGTGTGGGGTCAGGATTAGACGATGGCGCAACCACGCCTCGCCATCGTGCCAGGCTTTAATCAATTTCCGGTCCAGATTCGCCGGCTCCTCTGGCAACACATCAAGGCCTGCAGCCAGCACGATGTCCGCCTTTAACGCGTCATACAGGGCATCGATATCAATCACCGGGCCGCGTGCGGTATTAATGATGATGATGCCTTTTTTCGCGCTAGCCAGAACCTCGGCGTTGATCAAATTGCGCGTTTCATCATTCAGGGGTATGTGCAGGGTCACAATATCGCACAGGCTGAAGAGCTCTTGCAGGCTATCCGCTCGACGAATACCCAGCGTCAGATCAGATCCGTTGGGCTTGTAGGGGTCATAAAACACCACGTCCATATCAAAGGCTTTGGCTCGGAGCGCGGCGGCCCCACCAATCCGTCCGAGGCCGACAACCCCGAAGGTGCAGTCAGCGAGGCGCTGACCAAAGGGGTTGAGTGCCGGCCGCCAGTTACCCAGGGGGTCTTCCCGCAGGGACTGATCGTGAAAGGCAATGCTTTTGGTGAGGGTTAGCATCAAGGCCATCGCATGGTCTGCGACTTCCCGAGTGCCATAGTTGGGGTTGTTGCACACGGCAATACCGAGTTCACCCCAGGCTTGCAAATCGATTTCATCATAGCCAACCGCGGCTTTTGCGTAGATGCGGCACTTGTCTAGGAGCGGCAGATACTGCAAAGGCGGCGACGCACCAACAATGCCGTCGCAGTTGCGCCACTGCGCCTCGGTTACGTCCTCAAATCGCGAAACGAATTCTGCTTGGATGCCGTCGCCCAACCCCCAGAGCTCTGGTGCGTAATCATCCTCCCACCGCGTTTGTGGCCAAAGTACTCGAATCATGTCTTCTCCTGTTAAAAAAAGAATCGTTCGCCGTCGCCCTGGTTCATCGGCAGTTTGGCTCAGTTTGCGTCTTGCGAGAAGAAACGTAAATGCACGTCTTCCGGCGCCCCATTGGGTTGCTATGCTTGAAGCAGCAGGTAACGGCCTGTTCGATATTGAGCCCTTTTACAAAAAGAGGGATCAAAGAACAAATTTGATTCAGCTCAAGTATCATTGGGTCCTTAAAACTATTATTTCAGGAGAGCATCGATGGCGCCAATTCCTCAAGGTGGAACCGTAGCAGTAACAGGCAGTGCCGGATTTATCGGCGGTTGGGTCGTGCACCAACTATTAGATGAAGGCTATCGGGTGCGGGCCTGTGTGCGCGATGCAAACGACGACGAGAAGGTGGGCTTCTTAAAAGCAATGCCCGGTTATGCCTCGGGCCGCCTGTCACTGCATTCTGCAAACTTGGATGAAGCGGGTTGCTTCGATGAGATCTTCAAAGGCTGTCAGGGTGTGGCGCACTTATCCCACGTCAGTAGCTACGATGACATGGACTATGTTAAACGGGTCTGCGACCACGTGATCAATAGCGTCAATCAGTCCGAAACGGTTAATCGGGTGGTGGTGACGTCGAGTATTGCGGCGGTCATGTCTGAATCGGATATACAAGAGCTCGTCCGCCGCCCGGTGTTGTACGAAGACCGCTATCCGGATGAACAAAACCCCAAGCGCCAGGCCAATCGTGGGCAAGGCTATTCAATGGGCAAGGTGCTGGCGGAACGGGCCTTTGCGGATGCCGCCGAGGAAAGCGGCCGTTGGGACGCCATTACCTGCTGCCCGGGCGATAACGTGGGGCCGATCTTGTCGGCGCATCAAAAGAATTTTGGCCCCTGGCAGCATCATATCGAGACCATGCTGCTGGGTCAGTACTCACAAAATGTGATCGGCGCGTATCGCGCTTGGTTTACGGTTGATGTGCGGGATGTTGCCGAAGCGCACATCCGAATCCTTGAAAGCGTCAACGTGCAAAATGGCGAGCGATTCATTGCTTGGTCAACCGAGACTCGCAATGTCGAAGACGTTTGCGCAAGTATTGATCGCCTGCTCCCGGAGCTGGGGTTTGCGGGTGCGGAACTTATCGATCCTTTGCCCGAAAAGGTGCAGGCGAAGGAGGCGCAATTTAGAGCCATTTGGGGCGGTTGCGAGCTGCGCAATGATCGCATCTGTGAAACGCTCGGCATGGCGTTTCGGCCGCTGGATGTTTCCATTCGGGATTGTGTGGAAACGCTGATTTCGGTTGGGGGTGTTGAGCCCGTGCGAAAGCCAGGGTTTTAGCCGAATCGCCTTTTGATCGCGGTGACGGTGGGATTGTTAAAGCGCATCGGCGCTTTAACAAGGCGCGCCTTGAGGTACGGCTTGGTTAGGGGTTCGGCGCCGATTCAGCCCAATCATCGTTGTCAAAAAGGCTGGGTGCATCGACGTGGCCTTCAGCGAAGTTTTGGTGCCGGTGGTCGCGAGCCTGGCTTCAATGGCAGACCACGCCCTGCTATGGGATGCGCTAGGTTGCGCGGTCATGTTCTATTCGATAAGGCGAGAGACCGCTTTTCCGCTTCGACCCAAGGCTAGACCTTGAATGAGAATGTCTTTAAAGACTGCGGGTTTTAAAAGGGAATGTCGTCATCAAAATCTGTCCCTGTAGCGCCGGTTGCAAAGAAGTCTTGTCCGCCGCCGCCGCCGTGGCTCGCACCTAATGAATCAACCTTCCAAGCTTGCAAGCTGGTAAAGCATTTTTTCGGGCCGATCGTTACCGGACCAAAGCCGGCCCGACAAGTTGAACTGCGTACTGATCTCATCGCCAATTTGGTATTTGTCCATCAGCGCGCATTTATCTTTGATCAGCTCGAGCGCGATGAAGTTGGGGTAATCACTATTTTCACCCTCGCCGGTGAGTTTGAGAACGAACTCCCGTTTGGTAAAGCCGTTTTGCCCATACTCGGTGGTCTCGCCAATGGAATGAACCAGACCCTGAACTTCAAAACTTTTCGACATCGAATAACCCTTAAAATCTAAATTGTTTAGGGTTGTAGCACCTGACTTTAGGGGCCCCAACCGCATGGATGTTGGAATTTTACACGCAATACTGGGGAATAAAAGTTTGTTCCGCGTGGTTGACTGGCTAAAACCGAAATTAGCGGTGTCAGGCTCAAACACTGCGGTGTATGGCCTGCCCAGAACGCCATAGTCCACACGCTTTGTAGGATGACATTCGGATTGGGCCGTGGGGCGCGGGTGAAGGCTGTGTCAGTGCCTTGGGCATTCCTCAGTCCGGATTAGGTGGCGCGCGGATTAAGAAAGGCCAGTTATGAGCGCGCGCAGGCCATCTGCGGAGGATCTCTTTTGTTGGACTTGCCTTGGCCGTAAACGTTGTTGGGCCGACATTGCCCTCTTGATGCGGCAGCAATGTGGCCAAAGCCAGCGTTAAGCCACCTTGGTCAGTGCGGGTGAGTCGTCTACCGCCGCTGTGTTGGCAGCGCCGGCTTCAGCAAACACCAAAACCCCGTCTTCGATCGGCGCCTGCCGGATCATCTTCTTGTCCAGCTTGTAGTCTTGGGTATTGCGCCAAGGGTCTCGCCCTTGCTTCGGGAACAGGTGCATCATGCGGCGCATATAGCCCGCCGAGAAGTCCTGGATCCAGTCGCCCGTTGGCATGCCCGCATCTTCAGCGCGCAGGGTGGGTGTAACCACCGCTTGCTGCTGCCCGGTCATATGGTTGAGCAACCTGCAAACATATTCCGCCGTAAGATCGGCGCGTAACGTCCAGGAGGCGTTGATATAACCAAAGGTATGCGCCATGTTGGGCAGGCCGGAGTACATCATACCTTTATAGGTAAAGGTGTCCGGGAAGTTGACGGCTTGGCCATCCAGATCAAAAGCGATGCCCGACATCACCGTTAAATTGATGCCCGTTGCGGTCACGATGATATCGGCCGTAACCTCGGTGCCGTCTTTCATCACTAGGCCCTCCTCGGTCCAGGTTTCAATGTCACCGGTGACAACTTCGGCGCTGCCTTCATTAATCGATTGGTACAGATCCCCATCCGGGATCAGGCACATCCTTTGATCCCAAGGGTTATAGCTTGGCGTGAAATGCGCCTTAACCATCTCTTCACCCAGATTGGCGGTGGCCATGCCGAGCAGTTGCGCTTTGGTTTTGGCGGGCTGGCTGCGGGTCTGGCGGTAGAAGTAACCGCTGAGCGTCGTGTTTTTCAGCCGGGTAATGGCGTACGCCCACTTCTCGGGCAGCAGCTTGCGCAGGGTGTTGGCAATTTTGTCCTCAGCCGGACGAGACACCACGTAAGTGGGCGAGCGCTGAACCATGGTGACCTGGGCCCCTTTTTTCAGCCATTGAGGGCACTAAGGTAACTGCCGTTGCTCCTGAGCCGATGACCACGACTTTTTTATCTTCATAGTTTAAATCTTCTGGCCAAAACTGAGGGTGTAGAACCTGCCCTTGGTAGCGAGATTCGCCCGGGAATTCTGGCCTATGGGGATCGTCGTAACTGTAGTAGCCGCCGCACATGAACAGAAAGTCGCCAGATATCTTGGTTGTGCTGCCATCGGACAGGGTGCTGGTTAAAACCCAATGCGATTGGGTCGAATCCCATGACGCGGTTTGAACTTTGTGATCGAAGCGAATATGTCGTCGGATATCAAACTCGTCGGCCGTTTCATTCACATAGTCGCGGATCGACGGCCCATCGGCGATGGATTTGGCCTGGGTCCAGGGCTTAAAGCTATAGCCTAAGGTGTGCATGTCGCTGTCCGAGCGGATCCCAGGGTAACGAAATAGATCCCAAGTACCGCCAACGGCCGCGCGGCCCTCAAGTAAGGTAAAGGTTTTTTCAGGACACTTCTCGACCAAGTGAGCGGCGGCGCCGATGCCCGACAAGCCAGCACCAACAATAATGACGTTAACATGATCCATTGAATCGCTCCTTTAACATGGGCCGCAAGCTGAGATCTTCGCGTTTGACGCCCTGAGTGTAATGGGTTTCACCCGCTTTGGGTATGCTGCGGCATACCCGCTTATCGCGTCGAATCAGTCACTTGAATGGGTGAACGAGCGCCTGGGCCTGGGTTGTCTCCAGCTTGGGATTGCTGGGCTGATAGTGTCACAGGCGAGCGCCACAATGAGCCGCTCAAGCGTTGAGGCGCCTGTTCCGCAATTGGTCGTGCGGCGGATTGAAATGGTTGTTTCGAGCGGGTTAGGTTTGCTATCGGCTTTTTTTTTAAAAAGTCAGAGCCTGCAACGAGGGCGCCTTGGGCACATTTCAGTATTGAACGTTATGGTCTGTGCGGCGGGGGTGCTTTTTTGGCTCTGGTCTGGCGCTATAGAGGGCGTTCATCGGCAGGTCATTCGGCGCTGAGGTGCCGGCGGTAAGGCGTGTACAGACCGCGAATCACGAAGACTGCCGGCGCGATACAATTTGAAAGCCCTGAAAGAATCGCTCAAAAAATAGGTCGGAATTAACGCCTGTGGCGATGCTAACGCCTGGTTTGGTGCTCATGGTGTTTGGGCGCTGGCTTGCGGGTGAAAAATGCGTAATCCCGGCGCGTGCAGGTGAGGATAGGTCAACCGAGACGGTGCCTTGGCTGTTTAAGCCTGACTAAGTCTATATTGTCTGCGTGCGCCATTAAAAAACGCACAATGCTCGACCGTGCTTAATTTTGGGCTTACTGGGTACCGCCCGGGATCCGGTTGAGGAGGCCGCGGTCGAGCACCGCTTGAACCGCTCGATGAACCCCTTCCTCGGCCATTTTTTTCGCGCGTTCGGTCGATGGGACAAATGCGCCGGCGATGATCATATGAAAATTTAAAACAAAGAGCACCGCGAGATCGTAACGCTCGGTAATGGTCGCAAGAGAAATGTCCTCAACCCCTAGCCCGACCAATGCTGCGTGATAGTCCGCCAGAAGAGCCGCTTCATTGGCACGCCGGGTCTCAACGGTAAAGCTGGAGGTGGTCATCCAGGCCAGATCCTGCAATGGATTAGAAATCATCATGTTTTGCCAATCGATCATCACCACCGGGTGTTGTCCGCGCGCCGGGTCGCCAAACATGGCGTTGTCCATTCGAGCATCCCCATGAATGAAGGTCATTGGTCCATCACCCATCATTTTCATGAGCTGTTTGACGCTGGCAGCATAAGCGGGCATCTGTGGTCCCATCGCATTGTCAAAACATTGTGGGAAGTTGGTCATTGCCGCCTCCCAACAGCCTAAAAAGCCTGGGAGGAAAGGGTCGATGTAGGCATCCGAGGCGATGGTGAGCATGTCGGGAAACTCGGTCGCCCAGCTGCTAAAAAACCGAGCGTGCAGTGGCGCCAAGGTTGCGACAACCTGTTTGGCTTGCTCGAAACTGATCCCCGTGACCTGATCCCCCACTTGGTAGTCTCTTAGGTCTTCTAAGACGACGATATTGGCCCCAGAGTTTGTATCCATTGTTGCGAAGAAACAGGTTGTTAATGGTGTTTCAACCTTCTCGGCGACCTCGTTGAAAAAAATGACTTCCCGTTCATACATCTTGGTGTTGTTGGCGATGGCGCGATTTTCGGGGTTGCGATGGGCGAACTTAATAACGACAGAGGCGGGGCCAGCCTTAGCAGGAGAATAGGTCAGCTCAAAACGAGCGACTTCGCCGACCACGCCAACAATATCGCCGATGGACGCCTGTTGAACAGCGACCACTTGTTGGTCTGACGTCAGCGTGCCGTGGCTTTGTAATGCGGAGGTTAACCATTTTGATTCAACGGCTTCTGGTGTTCTGGGGAAATCTTGCTGCATTGCAAATGTCTCTGTTGATTAATGTGTAATGAGGCTCGGATGGTCATGTAACGCTTTTGGCAAGCCTGCGCCCATGAGGTCGATAAAGTTGTCGCGATAAAATTGTTTGCGGTGGGCCTCACTGATGCCGGTGAGCTGATCCTCAAAGCGTTTAACCGGATTGCGACCGCCTTCTACATGCGGAAAGTCAGATGAAAATAACAACATGTTTGGATCGCTATTATTGAGTATCCAACCGGTGGGTTCGTGGCTATAAGGCGTCACTCTGAACTGCCGCTTTGCATAGTCGCTTGGCCGCATGGAGAGTTTTTGCAAACGCGCCTCGCCCTTTCGAAAGGCCTCAAAGCCTGCATCCATGTAGGCCAGCCAGCTCGGCAGCCAGGCAGCGCCCAATTCAATGGCGCCGAATTTGAGGCGCGGAAAACGTTCTAAAACACCGTCGAAGATAAGCGCTGTCATGGTCTGCCAAATCGACAGTGGGATACTCATAAATGAGAGCCCTGTAAAGTTTTCATCACCGCCATGAAAATCAAGAACCCGCTCGCCGCCGTTATTGGCATAGGCGGCTGCCATTTTCTCTTCACCGCCAACATGAAACAAAACGGGGAGGCCAGCTTCTTCGAGGCATGCCCAGAGCGGGTCCAGGCCAATATGGCTCGGGCTGTGATGCGTTGGGCAGACTGACGGAATGACCAGGCCGCGACAACCCAGCTCGATGGCATCGATTGCGATGCCGGGCGCGGCGCTTAAATCACTGAGGGGCACATAGCCCGTCGCCAAAAGTCTTGGGTCCACCGAACAGAAGTCGCTGTTCATTCGGTTGTGCGCTCGGGCTGCAGCTTGCGCAAGGGGCAAGTCCTTTTCATCAAGGCCAAAATTCCCCAAGGCCGCGGTGGTGAACACCAATTGGCTGGTAAAACCCAGTAGGTCTAGGGTCTTTGGTCGATCCTTTGAAACAAATGCGCCCAAGGCCAAGTGATTTTTTCGAAGCATTAACTGCGCGTCATCTTCAGCCCGAAAGCTTGGGTCCGATTGCAGTGCAATGGCTTTTTGGAGGTCCGTACTGACCGTGATGGGTTTATTGGCTTTTTCGATAAAGGCGTTCACGGCGCTCGGCGCCAGGTACTCGATAATCTTATCGGGCAGCTCCATAACATGAGAGTCTGCATCGTGTACGGTCTGCCCCTCGATGTAAGCCATGATGCCTCCAGTCGGTTGTTGTTTTGCTTTGAGAATAACGTGCTAATACTGAAACACCAAACACCAAACACCAAACACCAAACACCAAACACCAAACACCAAACACCAAACACCAAACACCAAACACCAAACACCAAACACCAAACACCAAACACCAAACACCAAACACCAAACACCAAACACCAAACACCAAACACCAAACACCAAACACCAAACACCAAACACCAAACACCAAACACCAAACACCAAACACCAAACACCAAACACCAAACACCAAACACCAAACACCAAACACCAAACACCAAACACCAAACACCAAACACCAAACACCAAACACCAAACACCAAACACCAAACACCAAACACCAAACACCAAACACCAAACACCAAACACCAAACACCAAACACCAAACACCAAACACCAAACACCAAACACCAAACACCAAACACCAAACACCAAACACCAAACACCAAACACCAAACACCAAACACCAAACACCAAACACCAAACACCAAACACCAAACACCAAACACCAAACACCAAACACCAAACACCAAACACCAAACACCAAACACCAAACACCAAACACCAAACACCAAACACCAAACACCAAACACCAAACACCAAACACCAAACACCAAACACCAAACACCAAACACCAAACACCAAACACCAAACACCAAACACCAAACACCAAACACCAAACACCAAACACCAAACACCAAACACCAAACACCAAACACCAAACACCAAACACCAAACACCAAACACCAAACACCAAACACCAAACACCAAACACCAAACACCAAACACCAAACACCAAACACCAAACACCAAACACCAAACACCAAACACCAAACACCAAACACCAAACACCAAACACCAAACACCAAACACCAAACACCAAACACCAAACACCAAACACCAAACACCAAACACCAAACACCAAACACCAAACACCAAACACCAAACACCAAACACCAAACACCAAACACCAAACACCAAACACCAAACACCAAACACCAAACACCAAACACCAAACACCAAACACCAAACACCAAACACCAAACACCAAACACCAAACACCAAACACCAAACACCAAACACCAAACACCAAACACCAAACACCAAACACCAAACACCAAACACCAAACACCAAACACCAAACACCAAACACCAAACACCAAACACCAAACACCAAACACCAAACACCAAACACCAAACACCAAACACCAAACACCAAACACCAAACACCAAACACCAAACACCAAACACCAAACACCAAACACCAAACACCAAACACCAAACACCAAACACCAAACACCAAACACCAAACACCAAACACCAAACACCAAACACCAAACACCAAACACCAAACACCAAACACCAAACACCAAACACCAAACACCAAACACCAAACACCAAACACCAAACACCAAACACCAAACACCAAACACCAAACACCAAACACCAAACACCAAACACCAAACACCAAACACCAAACACCAAACACCAAACACCAAACACCAAACACCAAACACCAAACACCAAACACCAAACACCAAACACCAAACACCAAACACCAAACACCAAACACCAAACACCAAACACCAAACACCAAACACCAAACACCAAACACCAAACACCAAACACCAAACACCAAACACCAAACACCAAACACCAAACACCAAACACCAAACACCAAACACCAAACACCAAACACCAAACACCAAACACCAAACACCAAACACCAAACACCAAACACCAAACACCAAACACCAAACACCAAACACCAAACACCAAACACCAAACACCAAACACCAAACACCAAACACCAAACACCAAACACCAAACACCAAACACCAAACACCAAACACCAAACACCAAACACCAAACACCAAACACCAAACACCAAACACCAAACACCAAACACCAAACACCAAACACCAAACACCAAACACCAAACACCAAACACCAAACACCAAACACCAAACACCAAACACCAAACACCAAACACCAAACACCAAACACCAAACACCAAACACCAAACACCAAACACCAAACACCAAACACCAAACACCAAACACCAAACACCAAACACCAAACACCAAACACCAAACACCAAACACCAAACACCAAACACCAAACACCAAACACCAAACACCAAACACCAAACACCAAACACCAAACACCAAACACCAAACACCAAACACCAAACACCAAACACCAAACACCAAACACCAAACACCAAACACCAAACACCAAACACCAAACACCAAACACCAAACACCAAACACCAAACACCAAACACCAAACACCAAACACCAAACACCAAACACCAAACACCAAACACCAAACACCAAACACCAAACACCAAACACCAAACACCAAACACCAAACACCAAACACCAAACACCAAACACCAAACACCAAACACCAAACACCAAACACCAAACACCAAACACCAAACACCAAACACCAAACACCAAACACCAAACACCAAACACCAAACACCAAACACCAAACACCAAACACCAAACACCAAACACCAAACACCAAACACCAAACACCAAACACCAAACACCAAACACCAAACACCAAACACCAAACACCAAACACCAAACACCAAACACCAAACACCAAACACCAAACACCAAACACCAAACACCAAACACCAAACACCAAACACCAAACACCAAACACCAAACACCAAACACCAAACACCAAACACCAAACACCAAACACCAAACACCAAACACCAAACACCAAACACCAAACACCAAACACCAAACACCAAACACCAAACACCAAACACCAAACACCAAACACCAAACACCAAACACCAAACACCAAACACCAAACACCAAACACCAAACACCAAACACCAAACACCAAACACCAAACACCAAACACCAAACACCAAACACCAAACACCAAACACCAAACACCAAACACCAAACACCAAACACCAAACACCAAACACCAAACACCAAACACCAAACACCAAACACCAAACACCAAACACCAAACACCAAACACCAAACACCAAACACCAAACACCAAACACCAAACACCAAACACCAAACACCAAACACCAAACACCAAACACCAAACACCAAACACCAAACACCAAACACCAAACACCAAACACCAAACACCAAACACCAAACACCAAACACCAAACACCAAACACCAAACACCAAACACCAAACACCAAACACCAAACACCAAACACCAAACACCAAACACCAAACACCAAACACCAAACACCAAACACCAAACACCAAACACCAAACACCAAACACCAAACACCAAACACCAAACACCAAACACCAAAC
>CAJJAX010000001.1 GCA_905182155.1 uncultured Pseudomonadales bacterium | reverse complement strand
AAGTGGATATGGCCAAACAATTAATCGATCAGTGTGTTCGGGAAGTTGAAGAAGAGGGGGTTATTTTCAAACGACCCGATATTGGCGTGATGATTGAAGTCCCTGCAGCGGTTTACCAAGCAGAAGATATTCTGAAGCGGGTGGATTTCTTGTCTGTTGGTAGTAACGATTTGGTCCAGTATATGCTCGCGGTCGATCGAAATAACGCGCAGGTGGCAGGGCTCTACCAGGAATTTCATCCGGCAGTGTTGAAGGCGTTGAAGCAGGTTGCTGATGCGGCCATCAAGGCGGGTAAAGGGGTTGGTATTTGTGGGGAGATGGCGGGCAATCCGGGCGCTGCCTTGCTGCTCATGGCGATGGGATATCAGGTTTTATCCATGAACTCCCCCAACCTGTTGGTGGTTAAGAAGGTTCTGACCAGCCTCACCTTAACGGCGGCCAAAGCCCTGCTTGATGAGGTCTTACAGCTTGAAACGGCCCAGGAGATTAAACGCCGAACCGATGAGACGTTGGCCGAGGCGGGGTTGGGGCAATTGATTCGCGTTCGACGCTAGGGCCGCACCTGGTAGTTAAAATTGGCTCTGTCGCCCAGCGCGCCGCCGGGTTGGAAGCCTTGCTCTGTGAAAAGAACTTGCCCGGATTGTTCGATGACTAAAGCCGATGACACGCAGGTGCCGTAATCTTCGGCGGCAATGAAGCTGTTCGAGAATGGGCGTGCGTCACCGGCCGCTCGCAAAATTTCCAGAAGCCCATCGATTTCAATGTCTGGGTCCGCGATGACCGATCCAAGACGTTCCTGGCCCTCGGTCACTTTTGGCCAGTCGCAGTTTAAACGTTGATTGGATAAGCCATAGATCCCCGGGGACAAACGTTGCAGCGTTTCGCTCAGGTTGTTGCCATAAAATAAACCGGTGTTATCCATCAGCAATACATTAAACCCGCGATAATCTTCCCGATAGGGTCCAACCCCTTGGTAAAAGGCCTCAGCGCTCTGATCACCGCACAAAAACCGTTGCGCTAAATCGCCCCGACTTCGGGTCTTATGCGCATCACTCGGGGCGCGGCGGAAGTTGGTCACAGCTGCAAATCGACCCTTGTCATCCACGCCGAGCCAGGTGCCGCCAGCTTCCAAATCACGACCCGCCAATACGGTCGGGGCATCAGACCAGAATGTGGCAGAAGCTGAGGGTCTGCCGTAGAATTCGTCCCGATTAGCGGCGACGATCAGGCGATGGTGTTCATTCGGTTGGTAGGCCAATAAGATGAGGCACATATCGCGGGCGATCCAAAAGCGCGGTGAAGGCAACATAATAGCAGAAGGCACTGAGGGCCAGCCATGTTCAACTATCCTAATATTGATCCGGTGGCGGTGTCGCTTGGTCCGCTCAATATTCATTGGTATGCCATTTCCTATTTATTGGGTTTCCTGCTTTGTTGGCGCATTTTGTTGAGCATGAGTCCGATGCAACGACAACCTTGGACGCGAGAGGCGCTTTGGGATTTGATTTCGTATGGCGTCTTCGGTGTGATTTTGGGTGGCCGAATGGGCTACGTCTTATTTTATGGCTTTGAACAATTTTTAAACGACCCGTTATCGCTTTTGCGGATCTGGCAGGGTGGTATGTCCTTCCATGGTGGTCTTTTGGGCGTCATTGCGGCGCTGGCGCTGTATGCTCGGCGCACGGGCCGCAGGTTTTTAGACGTTACCGATTTTGTGGCCCCGGGCGCACCGCTGGCATTGGGGCTGGGTCGTGTCGGTAATTTTATTAATGGGGAGCTCCCTGGCCGGATCACCGATGTGCCTTGGGCATTGATTTATCCCGGCGATGTGGTGGGTCGACATCCCTCGAGCCTGTATCAGATGAGCCTTGAGGGCCCTGTGTTGTTTGCGTCTGGTCTATCTTATCGCTCGGCGGCGGCGGGGCCTCGGGTTTAACTCGGGCGCTTTTTTGGTGTTGTACGCCCTGTTTCGTTTCACCACGGAATTTTTTAGAGCGCCGGATCCCCACATGGGGTTCGTCGCGTTAGGTTGGATGACCCAGGGCCAAGCGCTGTGCGTGCCTATGGTAATATTGGGCCTGTTCTTAATGGTCCGGTCTCAATCTCACGAGGGGGCAGCGAACCACACCATTACGACGGTGAAAAATAAGGCTCGGAAAAGGAAAACCAAATGATCATAGCGCCAAAAATAAAAGGGTTTCTCTGTATCACAGCCCATCCAGCCGGCTGTGCTGCCGAAGTCATGGGTCAGATTGATCAGATTAAACGCGGCGGCAGGATCCCCAATGTGCCCAAGCGGGTGCTGGTGATCGGTGCGTCAGGGGGCTATGGTCTGGCAACTCGGATCACGAGTGCGTTTGGTGGTGGCGCCGAAACCATCGGTGTTTTCTTTGAGCGGCCGGCCCTAAAGGGTCGAACGGCGTCGCCCGGCTGGTATAAGTCGGCGGCGTTCAGCCAGGCTGCTGAAGCGGCGGGGCTTTATGCCAAAAACTTCAATGGAGACGCGTTTTCCCAGGCCATGAAAGACGCGGTGATTAACCAGATCAAAGCAGATTGGGGCCAAGTGGATATGGTGGTGTATTCGTTGGCAGCGCCGGCAAGGACCTTGGCTTCTGGAGAGACGGTTCGGAGCGTACTGAAACCCATTGGCGAGTCCTTTAGTGGATCAACCATTGACTTTAATTCTCGCGAGTTACGACGGGTTGCGCTTGAGCGCCTGCGGATGACGATGAAATTGCCGCAACGGTAAAAGTGATGGGGGGTGAAGATTGGGAAGACTGGATCGGGCAGCTGAAAGACGAAGGCTGTTTGGCTGAGGGTTGTTTGACCACCAATTACACGTACTTAGGCAGCGAGGTAACCTGGCCAATCTACTACCACGGCACGATTGGGCGGGCCAAAGAAGACTTGGACCGGGCGGCGCGAGCGTTGTCATCCGTACTTGCGGGGGTTAACGGTCAGGCGAATGTCATTGTGATGAAGGGATTGCTCACGCAAGCGGCGTCCGCCATCCCTGGGATGAGTGTTTATCTTTCATTGTTGTTTAAAGCGATGAAAGCGGAAGGCACCCACGAGGGTTGTTTAGAGCAGGTGGATCGATTGTTCCGAACCCAATTGTTTAGTTCGCCGCAACGGCGGGATGACGCGGGTCGCATCCGGATGGATGACTGGGAGTTAAAGCCAGAAATCCAAGCCTATGTGCAATCCCACTGGGGCCAGATTACCCAAGATAACCTCGATGAGTTGACTGATTTTGAAGGGTACCGGCAGGCCTTTTTGAATTTGCATGGGTTCAATTTTGCGAGTGTTGATTATGCCGCCGAACAGGACCCGGACGTGTTGATGGCGCTTCAAGAGCTCTAATTCTTATCTTGGCTTGCAGTAATGCCTGCAAGTTTTGCAGCATTGTCGGTTAGGCGATTCGGCTGATTTTGAGACAATCAGGCTCATGCTGGCCTTTCAATTCCACAATCAGATCGCGCGCTTACGACAGTTTGCGTTTGGCCTGGTCGCGCTGATCGTTTGGTCAGCGAATGATTCAGCCGGGATGGGCCTTGTTGGGCCTCTGTTATTGGTGAGCTACCCCATTGGGCTGCATTCGACTTTGCGGCACGTCAAAGTAATTGCCGATAACCTGGATCGAGCCTTTGTACTCGATGCCCTGATCGTTTGCCTCATCCTGATGACCCAACCTTTGGGGTTACTGAGCCAGATTGCTTTATTTGGGGGCATGGCCTTTACGGCGCGCTTATGCCTTCTGCCAACGTCACCGTCGTATCAAGTTATCCGTTTCATACTTCTCGGGGCCTTAGCTTACCTGGGGCCGTCGGTGATCGAGGGTTTAAAGCAGATCGGATTAGAGCAAAGCCTGGGGTTGGTCTTACTCCTTGGGCTCTGTTTTTTTTCGGCTCGGACCGCAGGGTTGATCAGTTCAGAACGCGCTCGTTTGTTTCAAGCGGCAAAGCAGGCCCATCAGCAAACAACACTTCAATTCGCCAGTGTGAAACCTTACTTATCGAAACCGTTGTTGGCGTCGGCAACACAAACCGATCTGCCGCGGCGATTACCGCTCATTATTTTCTTTGCGGACCTCATCGATTCAACCGGTGCTGCAGAACGACTCGCTGAAGACGCGTTCACAGACTTTCTCAGCGAGTATCTAATGCGAATGGGCCAATTGGTCCTACGATTCGAAGGCACCCTCGACAAATATACGGGCGATGGGTTGATGGTTGTTTTTGGCCTAGATGGACAGCGATCTCAGCAAGCGCTAGCACGGCAATGTGCGCTGATGGCGCTGGCGATGCGCCGAGAATTTCAGCAACTTCAGGCTGATGGCTTAGCCACGGGTCAGCCTTTTAAAACGGGTCAACGGATGGGCATTCACGCTGGTGTTTGCCTTGCCGGTAGTGTCGGTTGTGCAGACCAGCTTAACTTCACGGTTCTTGGGCGAGCCGTGCATGTTGCTGCGCGCCTGGAACAACATGCTGACCTGAATGAAATTTTGGTTTCTGCCGAGTTTGTACAGCTGCTGGGTGCTGAATTTGCGCTTGAGTCGCGGCCACCTGCAACGGTCTCTGGCTTAAAGCGTCCCTTGCAGAATAGTGCGCTGCTTGATTAACCCTTTTGCTCGCAAGACTCGGTATAATCATGATTTTTGTGGGACTGGCTTATGAACGATGCGCTTTTAAATTCTGCCTTTTTGCGGGCTTGTCGTGGTGAGGTCACCGACTATACGCCGATTTGGCTGAACCGCCAGGCTGGGCGATATATGCCCGAGTATCATCAAGTAAAGGGCAATACCCCGAGCCTGGATTTTTTTAAAACCCCTCATTTGGCGGCGCAAGTCACTTGTGATGCCCAGCGGATTCTGGGGGTTGATGCCGCAATTTTGTTTGCCGATCTGCTACCGATCTTAGAGCCCATGGGGTTAGAGCTGGATTATTTACCCGGCTTTGGACCCAAGATCGCCAATCCAATTCGAAGCACTGCGGATATTGATGCGGTTCGGCTAACCCCGAGCGGTGAATCGATGCCGTATATTCGGGAAGCCATTGGCCTAATTCGCGCTGAATTGCCGGAGGATATTCCTTTAATTGGGTTTGGCGGCGCACCCTTTACGCTCGCGTCCTATGCCATCGAGGGTCAGGGCTCCAAAAATTATGTTCATGTGAAACAGTTAATGTATGGCGATCCAGTTGCCTGGCATGTACTGATGGAGAAGATCACCGATGCCGCGATCGATTATCTCAATGAACAGATCGATGCGGGGGTGCAAGCGGTTCAGATTTTTGACAGCTGGGTCGGCGCATTGGGGCCAAGCGAATTTGAACGCTTTGTTCAACCCCACAGTCGGAGATTGTTTGACGGCATTAGCGGTCAGGTACCGGTCATTCACTTTGGTACGGGTAATCCAGCATTGTCGGGCGCAATGGCCCGCAGCGGTGGGGATGTATTGGCTTTGGATTGGCGAAGCGACTTAATGGCAACCTGGGATGAAACCGGGGTTACCGCGGTTCAAGGTAATTTGGATCCGATTGTCTTGTGCGCGACGCAAGCCGCGGTTGTCTCTGAAGCAGATCGGTTGCTAACCGCTGTTGGCGCGAGACCCGGCCATGTGTTTAATTTAGGCCATGGCATCATTCCAGAGACCCCAGTTGATCACGTCAAGGCGTTGGTGGATTTTGTCCATGAGCGATCGGCAGTCCTGCGGCAATGAACCCAGCTCAAATTAAGAGACGGTTCTGAAAAACACTTTGGCGTTTCTCTGCCAGTTATAAAGCGCTTGCTTGTCTTCGGGCAAATCCGTGATCGAGGTTGCTTCAAAGCCTCGTTCCAGGAACCAATGGGCCGTTTGGGTGGTTAAGACAAAAACCCGATCGATGGCTTGCGCTTTAGCGGACTGAATCAGTGCCTTAAGCAACCTGTCGCCGTGGTCTAAATCTCGGTGCAGGGGATCCGTCACAAGACAGGCAATCTCGGCGCCATGACGAAAAGGATACAGTGCGCCACAGCCAATGATCAGGCCTTCCTGAACAATCACCCAGAACCGGTTCAACTCTGATTCGATCAATTCCCGCGAGCGTTTAACCAGTGCGCCCGTCGCTTCAAGCGGTTCAATGAGGGCCAGAATGCCGTGGATATCGATTAATTGCGCGGGTCGAAGTTGAGCCGAAGGCGTTTGAACAATTTGGGTGCCGCAGCCTTCCCGAGTGAACAATTCTTCTAATAAGGCGCCGTCGCGGGCGTGATGAATCAGATGACATTTTGTCGCCGTTGAGCGAACAACCGTTTTGGCGGTTGTTAAGAGGCTGGTGAGGCTTGGCCACTGCGCCGGGTCCAGCGCCGCGCTGGTTAACTCGCTAATGGCTTGACCGGCTTCATCGACAAGACCATCTTGATCGATAAAATAAATCAGTTTGTCCGCCTGGAGCGCGGTTGCGATCTCGCCGGCGAGGACCGTTGGGTCCAAGCCAAAGGTTTCGCCAGAAAGCGAATAACCCAAAGGCGGGACGATCACCAAAGCGTGCTGATCCAGACTCTTTGCCATCTCAAGGTGGTTCACGCGACGAACAATGCCGTCGTGTTCTTGATCGACGCCGTTGAGAATGCCGAGAGGCTGCGCTTTGATAAAATTGCCAGAGACCGCAACGAGATCTGAAGATTGGCTGACGGCATTGGGCAAGCCTGCTGAGAGCTGCGCCAGCAGGCGTTGGGTTGTGCCCCCGGTTTGTTCGAGATAAGCCTCGAGATTGCTTGCTGTAATAACAGGATGACCTGTTTCAGAATCGGTCTTAACGTTGAGCGTCCCGGCGTTTGCGTGCACCACCACCAAGCGAACCCCCAGGGCATGCAACAACGTTAAATCTCTCGCAATGCTGACAAACGCACTCGGCCTGAGTGCGCTTTGATCCAAGCTGACCACAAAGGTTTTATTGCGATGGGCATAGATATAAGGTGACGCGGTTCTAAACCATCGGATGGGATCTTGTTCGACGCTCATGCTGGACCTAGTTGAATTAAGCTTGCGAGGGTTGATTATACTCGCCATCGCGTGTTTTCGCTTAGTGGCCGAGGCGCTAAATGCGTTGGGGGTTTGCGCAGCAGCCGATACCAATACCGCTGTGGATCAAGGCACTGCTAATATTGGTAGCATGTCTTAATGGCATTGAGCAGCAGCTAAAGGATTGTGAATCTATGCAACAAGAGAAATTAACGGTCGCGGGATTAGTTCAAGATTTGGTTTCGGATCAACGACTGTCTGTCGCCGATGCAAAGCTGTTTGCCGCCGGGGTACGGCAAAGCCGAACCAAAATAAGTCATCCCATTGAGTTAATCGATGCGGCAGGCCTGACGGATATGGCCAATCCGGCGCAAACCCTGACGGCGGAAACCTTGATGCTTTGGCTCAGCAAAAGATCAGACCTGTCTTATTATCGGGTTGATCCGCTTAAAATCGATACCCCTTTAGTGACCCGCGTCATGTCCAGCGAGTTTGCCCGGCGCCATCAGATTTTGGCGGTTGAGGTGAATACGCGAGAAATCCTGATCATCTGCAGTGAGCCCTATGTCACCACTTGGGTCAGTATGATTGAGCAGTCTCAGATCGGGAAAACCATTGTGCGGGCGCTGGCCAGTCCGGCTGAGATCCGGCGCTATATTGATGAGTTTTACGCGATGGCGAACTCGGTCAAAAAGGCGTCAGCCCAAGGGTTGGCGGCGAGTGCACTGGGTAACTTGGAGCAAATGGTTGAGCTCGGCCAACTGGACACGATGGAGGCCAATGACACGCATATTGTGAATATCGTTGACTGGCTGTTGCAGTATGCCTTTACCCAACGCGCCAGTGATATTCATATTGAACCTCGGCGCGAAAAGGGTGCAACCCGGTTCAGAATCGACGGCATTCTGCATACCGTTTACGAATTGCCCATGCCCGTTGTGAGCGCGGTTGTTAGCCGAATCAAGACATTAGGGCGGATGAATGTTGCTGAAAAACGCAGGCCCCAAGACGGGCGGTTGAAAACGAGGACACCCAACGGCCAGGAAATAGAGCTTCGGTTATCAACCCTACCCACCGCTTTTGGCGAAAAGCTGGTGATGCGGATCTTTGATCCGGCGATTTTGCTCAAATCTTTTTCCGAGCTTGGCTTGGAAGCGCAAGAGCAGGTGGTCTGGGCGCAAATGGTTGGCCAGCCGAATGGCATTGTTCTGGTAACGGGCCCCACAGGCTCGGGTAAGACGACGACCTTATATACCAGCTTAAAGCAGCTGGCGACCGAGATGGTCAATGTCTGCACCATCGAAGATCCGATTGAGATGGTGGAAGACGCGTTTAATCAAATGCAGGTTCAGGCAAATATTGACTTATCGTTTGCTGAAGGCGTGCGGGCGCTGCTTCGACAGGACCCAGATATTATTATGGTGGGTGAGATTCGAGATCTCGAAACGGCCGAAATGGCGATTCAAGCGGCGTTGACCGGCCATCTGGTGATTTCAACGTTACACACGAACGACGCCCCGGCGGCCATTACGCGAATGCTTGAACTGGGCGTGGCCCCTTATTTAATCAAGGCGACGCTGTTGGGGGTCATGGCGCAACGGTTGGTCCGTACTTTTTGTCCACATTGTCGCTATGACATTGAGCCAGACCTTGAGGGCTGGGCAGAATTGGTTCATCCCTGGGGGATTGAGCCGCCGGTTAAAATGGCCGCGGCAACGGGTTGCCAGGAGTGCCGAGAAACCGGTTTTAAAGGTCGCGCCGGCCTTTATGAGCTTTTGACCATGAGTGATCCGGTGAAGCAGTTGGTGGTTAGTCATGCAGATGCCGGCCAGATCCGCAAAGCCGGCATGCAAGCCGGGATGCGCACCTTAAGGCTAAGCGGCGCAGAAAAAGTGGCTCAGGGTGAAACGAGCATTGCTGAAGTGCTGCGGGTTGCGCCCGTTTCAAGTTACGAGTGATGCCCTTGGTCTTGTCTCACCTCAGGCGTCGTAGAGGGCCGAGTGTCCGTGCTCGGTTGATTTGAACCGGCGGTGGACCCACCAATATTGCTCTGGCGCGTCATTGATGGCGTGCTCGATATGGCGGTTGATGAGGCTTGTATCCTCTAGATCGGATTGGGTTGGAAAAGGGGTTTCTGGCGTTTTGATCACCACCGAATAACTGCCGTCAGCGTGGCGGTAGTGACTCATGAAGACCACCTTGGCGCCGGTTAAGCGGGCAATGCGATTCGCGGCCGTTGTGGTCGCGGCCGGCATGCCAAAAAACGGTGCAAAGACCGCATTCTGGCGCCCGTAATCCTGGTCGGGCGCGTACCAAAGGCGATTGCCAGCTTTAAGATTTCGAATAACCCCTCGAATATTATGTTGGTCCAGCGCCTGCTTGAAATGATGACCCCGGCCGCGTTGCATAAGCCATTCAAGCACCGGATTTTTATTGGTTTTATACATCACATTAAAGGGTCTTTGGCGGCTGAGTAAGGCGCCGGCTAAATCAAGGGTGGCAAAGTGCATACCGATGATCAGAATCCCAGGATCGGTTTCAGTTCGATCCAGATGTTCAAGGCCGATGAAGCGCACGGTCAAGTCTTTGAGTTTTTCGGGGTGCAACCAAGTGGTTCCGGTTTCAATCAAACCCTCAGCGGTTGAGCGAAGGTTGGCCTGCAGTAGTTGCGCGTGTGCCTCGGGCGTCAAATCTGGAAAGCAAAGCCCAAGGTTCACCCGGGCGATCCGGACGCGCCGGGGCGCAAGGTAAACTGCGCCGCGCCCCAGCAGTCTTGCAAGTCGCCGACGCGTTGTTTGAGGCAATCTAGTTAAAACAAAGGCGAGCGCAATCCCGGTCCAAGTCAGCCAGTAGCGCGGATGAAAGAGGTTAAGGGAATGTTGATAACGCGTCTGCACGGTAAAGGCTCCATCGATGGGCCATTGTAAGGTGAAAATCGGTCTTTATAGAAATCAGGCTGGTAGCGCCCAGTGGGGCATTTCACCATAATAAATCGCCAGATAGTCAATCAGGCTGTGCACTCGACGCGGAAGATGCCGGGTCTGGGGATAGACCGCCTGCACAACATTACAAAAATCGAAAGCAGGAAATGATTAGAAAAGCCCAGGAACGATTGAGGATGCCCCGTGCATCCTCAATACAATGGTTACGGGCTCTGGTGTCCAGAAGCTGGATGAGCGAGTAGGCTGGCCTACTCGCTTTCAGCGTCGGTAATAACGCGGTCAATGACATGAATGATGCCGTTGGTGGTGTAGAGGTCGCTGGAAGTCACCGTGGCGCCTTGGATGAGTAAGTTACCATCTTCAATAGCGACCCCGACTGTTTTTCCAGAGAGTGTTTCAACCATGGTCCCGTTCAACGAGTAGGCAGTAACAGAGTCGACTGCTGAACCCGCGATGACGTGGGTTGTCAGCAGCGTTGTCAATGCTTCGGCGTCTGCCAACAGCGCGGTCAGCTGATCGGCATCAATCAGGTCGAAAGCGGCGTCGGTGGGCGCGAACACGGTGAGTTCGCTGTCGGGATCGCTCAGTGCATCAACGAGGCCGGCAGTTTCAAGTGCGGACACCAAGGTCGTAAACGCCCCAGCAGCGATGGCAGTGTCAACAATATTGGCTGTTATATCGCCTTTGGGAGGCGGTGGCAGCATCACATTGTCGATAACATGAATGACGCCATTTGATGCCATGACGTTGGCGCTAGTGACAGACGCCAAGTTTACAGTGAGTCCAGTATCGCTTAGTGAAAGCGCCGTTCGGCCACCCGACTTTACGGCGGTTGCATTGGCCATTTCGAGAATGGACTGATCGGATGCTGCGACCGAGATTGCCCCGTCGGCAAGTACGACCGCATCAGCGTAGACGTGGTAAAGCAGGATATCTGCGAGCCGTTCTGGGTCCGCTAGCAGCCCATTAATGACGTCTGCACCAAGTTTCGCGAAGGCTGCATCGGTGGGCGCAAATACCGTGTAGCTTTTATCCGCGTCGGTTAACGCACCAACGAGATCGGCGGCGGAAAGGGCGGCAAGCAACGTCTCGAAGCTGCCCGCAGCGGTTGCGACCTCAGCAATATTAAGGGTAGGCGTCGGTAGTCCTGCTGCCCCAACGATGACCGTGTCGATGACATGGATCACGCCATTAGACGCATGAATGTCAGCGATGATGACTTTCGCGCCGCCAACGCGCAATTCGCGCTTACTCGAAATTGAAATCGGTACGTCAGCGCCGCCTACTGTGGCGGCAGCGTCGCCACTGAGCGAGTAGGCTGTGACGGCATCGACAGCGGTGTCGGCGATGACGTGCTGTTGGAGAATTTCAGTTAGATTATCGAGATCAGCCAGAAGCGCCGTCACGTTTGCTGAGCCCATTGCCTCAAAAGCAGCGTCGGTCGGCGCGAATACAGTAAAGGTGTCGGTTTCGCTGGCGAGTAGGGTATCCAGGCCAGTCGCGCCGAGGGCGGCAACAAGTGTGGTGAAGCGCTCGTCGGCTGCCGCAATATTGACGATGGTGCTTTCGCTGGGCGTTGCATCCGCCGGCGGCATCAGAACGGCGTCGATCACATGGATCACGCCATTGTCGGCTTGAATGTCGGTGGCGGTGACCTTAGAAAGGTTCAGGAACAGCGAATCGTTTCTGGCTGATACGCCAACCCGATCGCCATTTGCCATTTCAACAGTCGTTCCCACAGCATCAGTGGCGGCGGCAGAATCGAGCGCGGTACCACTCACTACGTGATAAAGCAGGATGTCGGACAAGGTATCCGGATCAGCTAAAAGATCATTGATTGCCGCCTCACCCAGTAGCGCAAAGGCTGCATCGGTGGGTGCGAAAACGGTGAGCGTTGCGGATGCGTCGTCGATTGTGCTCGTCAGGCCTGCTGCATCGATCGCGGCTATGAGCGTCGTGAAGTCTCCGGCCTCTGTTGCAACGTCGAGTATGGTTGGCGTTGGAGCGGGCAAATCCGCTAGGGGGACCGTCTCGGGTGCTTTCTTATCACTATTGTCACAAGCAGTCAGTGCTAAGCAAGCAAAGAGAAGGCCGGTGAGTCTATTCAGTAAACGCATGATTGTTATCCTTTATTGTTCGCATTTTCTTCTCAGTACGCTGAGTCTTTTGGAACAGATCACACGGCTCCTGAACTCAGTAAGAACAAAATTTTTTTATCATGCTAAAAATTCTTATTATCCTTGTTATTTTTGGGAGTCGGGTGAGTTCCCTTTCCAGTTGTTTCAGCTTTGAGTAGAAGGGTCAAAAATTTGGCAAGTCGGCCTTTCGATTCCAGACACCAGCCGATCGAAAACCCTACCGACGTGTCGTCGATGAGCTGGCATTTAAAAAACCGTCGGTTGTTGATCGGTTAGGTCTGTTGGCTGTGATCGGTTTTGCGGATCATTATCCTAACCTAACCCCAGGCGCGTCAGGATTGTCTGAAGAACATCCGGGTCTTCAATCCTTGTGCAAGTGTAGGGCGAAAATCGATCTTTACAGAAATCCGGCTATGCTAAACTTTTTGGGGTTCTACCCGGTTTTGCTCTGCCTTTAACAGTCTATTCACACAGCGAAGTTCTGATGGTTCGATTTCTCTACAGTATTTTGATGCAGCTCTTGATTCCAGGGGCCCTGATTCGGCTTTGGTTCCGGGGTCGAGCCGAGCCTGCTTATAGACATCACTTGGCAGAACGCTTTGGTCACGTCCCATCGAGCTTGGGGCCCGGCGCGGATATTTGGTTGCATGCGGTTTCGGCCGGTGAAAGCATTGCGGCCGCGCCCTTGATTGAGGCCTTGTTAGCCCAAGGCCATACGCTGGTTTTATCAACGACCACGCCGACTGGACGGGCCCAATTGATGCGCCAATTTTCTGGCCGTGCCGTGATTTGCTACGGCCCCTTTGATTTGCAGCGCTGTATCAAGCGCTTTTTAAATCAAGTCAGGCCCAACCTCGTATTAATGATTGAAACCGAAATTTGGCCCAACTGGATGACTGCTTGCGCGTCGCGAGAGATTCCAGTTGCTTTGCTCAATGCGCGACTCTCTGAGCGATCGTTTCGAGGGTATCAAAAACTCGGCTCGATGATGGGGGCTACCCTGCGTCAGTTCAGCTGGATTGCGGTGCAATCAACCGTCCACGCAGCACGCTTTAAAGCGCTGGGTGCGGCACCGGACCGATTGAGTGTCACAGGTTCGATCAAAGCCGATCAGGTGCTTCCGGCAGACTTTCGGGCACAAGTCGCAGTCATTCAGGAAAAGCTTGCCCACCGGACGCTTTTGTTGGCCGCCAGTACCCATCCGGGTGAAGAGCAGATGCTTTTAGCCGCTTTTAAGGTCTTAAAGGCTAAGCATCCGCAGCTGCTGATGGTGTTGGTGCCGCGCCACGTGCAACGGGCGGCTGAGTTGCAAGCGATGTCTGCACAGCTGGGGTTGATTCAAAGCCTTGCAGACAAGGATCATTTCACGGATGAGACGGATGTGGTGATCGTCAATGTCATGGGCCAGCTGCTTTATTGGTATGGGGCGAGCACCGTTACCTTTGTGGGCGGCAGTCTGGTTCCCCATGGCGGGCATAACTTTTTAGAACCTGCGCTCTGTGGCTGCGCCATTGTGACGGGACCCTGGGTCTTTAATTTTGAAGCCCAGGCCGAACAGTTTCAAAAGCAAGCCGCCTTGACCCTGGTTAATGACGAATCTGAGCTGATCGAGGCGCTCGAAAGGCTATTGGTGGACCCGGTGATCAGAAAGGTGCAGGCCGACAGAGCACGACAATTGGTCGATGAGAGCCGTGGGGCGCTGGATCAATTATTGCTGGGCTTGTCGCCTTGGTTGCCCAGCCGAGGGGATACTTCAAGATGAAAATACTATTTTTATGTACCGGGAATGCCTGCCGCTCACAGATGGCGGAAGGTTGGGCGAGGGCCCTGGCAAAGCCTGCGGCAGTGATCCGGTCAGCAGGGATCATTGCGCATGGTTTAAACCCCCGAGCGGTTCAGGTGATGTCTGAAGTGGGCATTGATATTGGGGCCCATCACTCAAAGGTGATCACCTTAGAGGCCATCGACGCGGTTGATCTGGTTGTGACCGTGTGCGGACATGCTGATGAGCATTGTCCGGTTACGCCGGCGGGGGTTGAAAAGGTCCATTGGCCGCTGACCGACCCGGCTCGGGCCGAGGGTCTTGCGTCTGACATTGAGGCTGTTTTCAGAGCCTCTCGCGATGATATTCGCGATCGAGTGAGGGCTTTGCTGATTCGCTATGATTGCCTTAATCCGTCGGACAACGACAGTTTCCTCGCGAAAAGATGATAGGCTTGTCCGCGAACCAAGGGCTGTGATGAACGTGAAAGACACGAGGAAAAACCGTCGTTATGTGCCGAATCTGAGCGCTGATTTGGAAAGTTGCGATGCGAACTACATTCGGTTTTTACAACTTTTCCCGAATCATCAAACGGCTGATGCGTTGGTCTTTGCGGTGTCGCTTGGTGAGCGTGAGGCCGAAGTTCACTTAAACGTGACGGAGCGCTGTCCGTACACCACGTTTGTTGCGGTCACGGTGACCGGCGGTTTGGACAGTCTTGCCTGGCTGGTGTGGCCGCGATTATCGATTTGTCTATATCATGATCTTTCGACCGCCGAGGTCCTCGCGATCGGTGATCATCAAAAACTGCATCAGCGGTACGAGATGCCGAATAAAGCGCTGCATCATCCCGATGAAAAGTCTCAGGTTAATCGTGCCCTAGGGGAGTTGCTCGCGGTTTGTATTGAGCACGGTCGAACCCTAGAGGCGGTATTGTTTACCGATGATTGATAGCTTCGGGATTCTTTCCCGTTATAATCTCGCGTGAGCCAGGCGCGCTAAAACCTGGGCTGTGTTCAAACCGAAATAAAGTCGAATTCCGGCCGTGTAGCGCGTGCACGGGTCTGCCTTAAGTTGTCATCAAGCGTTGGAAATTAAAATTTATGGCCAGTAATTATCAAGTCCGATTCGATCGAAGTCCTTGAGAGGGCCTGGATCCAGTTAAGAAGCGGCCAGGGATGTACACCGAAACGACCCGCCCGAATCATTTGGCCCAAGAGGTGATCGATAATAGTGTCGATGAGGCGCTCGAAGGGCACGCCAACCGAGATTAGGGTGATCCTTGAGAAAAGATGAGGTCGATGGTCGGTGGGCGACAACGGGCGAGGCATGCCGGTGGATATGCATCAAGAAGGAAAAAGTGTCTGGGTGTTGAGTTGATTCTGACTCAAGTCTGCACTCGGGCGCCAAGTTCAACAGCGACCACTATCGGTTCTCCGGCGGCCTGCACGGGGTAGGCGTGTCAGTCGTTAATGCTCTGTCTGAGCAGTTTGAAGTCTATATAAAACGTGACGGCAATCTTCATCACATGGCTTTCAAGGATGGCCTGAAAGCCACCGAACTTGCCGTTAAGGACACGGTTGGCAAGCGCAACACCGGCACAACCGTGAAGTTTCTGCCAGACGGCCAGTATTTCGACTCGCCGCGGGTGTCTATTCCACGCTTAAAACACGTGCTGCGCGCAAAAGCCGTGCTCTGCTCCGGGCTGCTTGTTAAGTTTATTGACAATACCGTGTCAGAAGACAAGGCACAGAGCGAAGAGTGGTGTTTCGAAGACGGCCTTATCGATTATCTGCGTCAGGCAACCAACGAATACGAGACCCTGCCCGCAGAGCCATTCTCGGGCTCGGTAAGCCAGAACGGCGAAGGCGTAGACTGGGCGGTGCAATGGTTGCCTGAGGGCGGCGAGATTATGGCCGAAAGCTATGTGAATCTCATCCCTACCGCGCAGGGCGGCACCCACGTGGCGGGCCTGCGCACCGGCTTGCTCGAAGCGCTGCGAGAGTTTTGCGAGTTTCGCAGCTTGCTCCCGCGTGGCATTAAACTTTCTGGAGAAGATATCTGGGAACGATGCGCTATGTTTTGTCCGCTAAGATGCTGACCCGCAGTTTTCCGGTCAGACCAAAGAGCGCTTCTGTCGCGGAAAGCGCCGGTTACGTTTCTGTCCGGTTGTCAAAGACGCTTTTAGCCTTTGGTTGAATCAGCATACCGAAGAAGCAAAAACTGGCAGAGATGTGCATTAACCATGCTCAAAGCCGATGCGTGCCAGTAAAAAGGTGTGCGTAAAAAAGTGACTCAGGGCCTGCACTTGCCAGGAAAGCTGGCTGATTGTTCAGTGGCGAGACCAGCAGCGGTGAGCTCTTTCTGGTAGAGGGAGATTCCGCTGGCGGCTCAGCCAAACAGGCGCGCAACGCGAGAACCAGGCGATCATGCCTCTGCGTGGAAAGATTCTAAATACCTGGGAGGTCGATTCGCAGGAGATTCTCGCCTCTCAAGAAGTACATGATATTTCTGTCGCGCTGGGGGTGGATCCTGCGGTCGATGATTTAGATTCCTTGCGCTATCACAAGGTTTGTATTTTGGCGGATGCCGATTCCGACGGACTGCACATTGCGACCCTGCTATGCGCCCTGTTCGTGCGCCATTTTCGACGCCTTGGTGAGCGCCGGGCATATCTATGTGGCGATGCCGCCGTTGTTTCGAATCGATGTTGGTAAGGAAGTGTTCTATGCCCTCGATGAGGCTGAGAAGCAGGGCATCCTAGATCGCATTGAGGCGGAAAAGAAAAAGGGCAAAGTCAATGTACAGCGCTTCAAGGGTCTTGGTGAGATGAATGCGCTCCAACTCAGAGAGACCGCGATGTCCGCCGATACCCGCCGACTGGTGCGATTGACCGTTGAGGACACCAATGAGGTGGATAACCTATTGGATATGCTGCTCGCTAAAAAACGGGCTGGCGAAAGGTGATTTGACCGATGCCAACAAACTTTAGAGTATTTACAACACAGGAAAACCGATGAGCGATATCGTAACCTTCAATGATCAGGGCCTTGAAAGCAGGCCCGTGAGCGTTTATGCCGAGCAGGCATATTTAGACTATTCAATGTACGTGATTCTGGATCGCGCACTGCCGCATATTGGCGATGGCTTAAAGCCTGTGCAGCGCAGAATTGTCTATGCCATGAGTGAGCTTGGTCTGAAAGCCAGCGCTAAGTACAAAAAATCAGCGCGTACCGTGGGCGATGTTATCGGTAAGTTCCACCCGCATGGCGACAGTGCAGCCTATGAAGCGATGGTGTTAATGGCGCAGCCTTTTCATACCGCTATCCGTTAGTTGACGGACAGGGTAACTGGGGTTCGTCGGATGACCCAAAGTCCTTCGCGGCAATGCGTTACACCGAGTCTAAGCTGACCCAGTATTCCAAGGTTTTATTGTCCGAACTCGGCCAAGGGACTGTCGACTGGATCCCGAATTTTGACAGTACGCTTGATGAGCCGGTGGTGCTGCCTGCGCAGGTGCCTAATGTCCTTTTGAACGGCACAACGGGGATTGCTGTGGGTATGGCCACGGATATCCTGCCCCACAACCTCAATGAAATTGTGAGCGCGTGCATCCATTTGCTGGATGCCCCAAAAGCGACGGTTGCCGACTTAATGACCCATGTTTTGGGTCCGGATTTCCCGACCGGTGCAGAGATTATCTCGACCCCTGAAGAAATTCAGCAAACCTATGAGACCGGTCGTGGTTCGGTCCGAGCCCGCGCGGTTTACAGCCTAGAAGCCGGCGAGATCGTCATTGAGGCGCTGCCCTACCAGGTTTCAGGCACCAAAATATTAGAGCAAATTGCAGGCCAGATGCAGGCCAAAAAACTCCCCATGGTGGTGGATTTGCGCGATGAATCGGATCATGAAAATCCAACGCGAATCGTGATCGTGCCTAAAAGCAACCGGATCGATAACCATGCCTTGATGGGCCATCTTTTTGCCAGTACCGATTTAGAGCGAACCTATCGGGTTAATCAAAACGTCATTCAACTCAATGGCCGGCCTGGGGTGTGCTCCCTGCTAGAACTCTTAAGCCAATGGCTAGAGTATCGACAAACGACGGTCTTAAAACGATTGCAGTTCAGGCTGGAGAAGATTTTAGATCGTTTGCACCTTCTTGAAGGCTTGATGATCGCATTTTTGAACATCGACGAAGTCATTCACATTATTCGGACAGAAGATAAACCGAAACAGGTCTTGATCGATCGCTTCGAGCTGAGTGATCGCCAAGCTGAAGCAATCCTAGACTTAAGGTTGCGACAGCTTGCGAAGCTTGAAGAAGTGAGGATCCGCGGTGAGCAGGATGAGCTCGCCGTTGAACGTCAGTCTTTGGAGCAGATCATCGGCTCCAAAGCGAGACTGCGAACTTTAATCAAAAAAGAGCTGATGCAAGATGCCGAGACGTATGGTGATTCCAGGCGCTCAAAAATTGTCGCGCGTCGCGAAGCCCAGGCCTTTTCTGAACGGGATCTGATGTCGAATGATCCCATTACGGTGGTTTTGTCAGAAAACGGTTGGGTGCGCGCGGCGAAGGGTCATGAGGTCAAGGGCGAGGAGTTGAGCTACCGATCTGGCGATCAGTTCTTAGCCGCGGCCCTCGGTAAATCCAATCAAACCGCAGTATTTCTGGACAGCGCGGGCCGCAGTTACGCTCTGGCGGCGTATGCCTTGCCATCGGCTCGGGGTCAAGGCGAGCCACTAACGGGTAAGCTCAACCCGCCGCCTGGGAGTCGATTTACCGGTTTGATTCTAGATGAACCCGAACAAAAGTACCTGATTGTCAGCGATGCCGGGTACGGGTTTATTGGCCGGGTCGAGGACATGATTAGCAAAAACAAGGCTGGGAAATCCTACCTGAGTGTGCCGAATGGCGCGCAGTCGATGCCGCCATACCCTGTCGCTGCGCTCGAAGAGCAGTTGATTGCAGCCTTTACGACCGAGGGTCGGTTGCTCATTTTTCAAGCGAAAGAACTGCCGGAGTTAGCTCGAGGCAAGGGCAATAAGCTGATTAATATTCCAAGCGCGGCGGTAAAAAGCCGGACCGAATATTTGGGTCATGTTGTGATCTTTTCTGAGTCGGATGCGCTGACCGTGTATTCGGGCAAGCGGCACATCACCTTAACGCTTAAAGAGTTGACCCATTATCGCGGTGAGCGCGCCCGTCGGGGGTTGAAGTTGCCTCGGGGCTTCCAAAAAGTTGACCGTGTGGAATTGAAGCGTTGATTAAAGGGTTCTGGTTGGTTCACGGATCGTTAGAGTGTGCAGGACAAGGTCTGAGGCAAAGGATGAGGACAGTGGTGCGGTTTGAAAAGCTGCACCTAGGATAGGGCCCAGCTGGGTCTTGGTTTGATCGTCTAAAACCAGGTTGCCACGGCTGAGAGACGCCAGATACTTGACCCGCTTGCCGAGGGCGCCAGACGCCTCGGCCTGGTCTACACCGAAGGCCATGCGCGCGTTGAGGCCCGGTACCTCGTTCAATTGTGGGTGTATTGCTTTAAAAAATTCGAGGCCAAGGTGGGCTGGGTCGGTCTGATTAAAGCGGACCTCGTAATCCCCGGGTAAAAGCTCGGTCAGTTTGCCAAGATGCTGGGCGGCGGTTGCCTTGAGTTCCGCTAAAGGCACGAGACGTGCTGGCGTGAGTTTGATTGAAAAGATCGCGACCAAGGTGCTCTTGGAGGGTCCGGGCGGATCGAGCGCGGTCGACCTTGGCGTAGCGCGCCGCTCGATCTTCAAGCTAAGCCAAATCAAAATAAAGTCGCCGAACTTCCAGGCGATCAAGCCCAGTGCCATCGTCATCGCGGTGATCACGCAGAGCAGCTGGATGAGCATGAATCGAATTGAGGCGGCCTGGGGGGCTTGATTGACGATCAGTGAAAGGCTTCCGATGAGGAGCCCTTCATGCCGTAAAGGTGCGGTGTATTGGGCCCGAAGAGCAGGGGCTTTGCCGCTGGCGAGCAACAACTGATTGTCGCGATTCAGCACTTCAGCGCGACCCAAGCCAGTCGCTTGCGTTAATTGATCGAGGATCACCGCCAGAGCCACCCAATCTTCTGTGGCCAAATAAAGGGCCGCATCGGGCGCCTTGTGGACCAATAAGGTCTCAGCCAGCTGCCGTTCAGCTTGCTCGGTTTGGGATTGAAGGCTCGTTATCGCGGTCAGTAACACGAGGCCACTGCCGATCAAAAAGGGTACGACACACAGCGTTAATATGCGAAAGCGCAGATCTTGCATTACAAACATCGAAGAGTTCCTGGCGCGCAGTATATCGCATTTAATTTGGATGCTGTCGCCCTAGAGTCAATTGTTGGATAATGGCGGCTTCCCGCGGATTGAAAAAATATGCAGAACGTCATTCTCATCAATGTAACCGGTCAAGACCGGCCCGGACTGACAGCCAAGATGACCCAGATTTTGGCCCAAGCTGGGATGGAAGTTCTGGATATGGGACAGTCCGTCATTCATGACTACTTAACCCTGGGCATCTTGGTCCGCACAGCGCCAGAGCAAAACGATGCCATCGATCAATTAAAATCGATGTTTGTTGCTGAGGGGCTGTCGGTTGAAGCCGAAGTCGTGACCAATCCTGAATATGCTGACTGGGTCAGTCGGCAAGGCCAGAAGCGCATGATATTAACCATTCTTGGCCGAAAAATAACCGCCGCGCAATTGTCCCGCTTGGCGCGCATTGTGACCGATGAAGGTTTGAATATTGATCATATTAATCGGCTCTCTGGGCGGGTCCCGCTTGAGCCGTCAGCAATGCCCGCACGGGCGTGCCTTGAATGGTCGCTTCGAGGCTCCCCGAGTCCGCTGTTTCGAAAAAAGCTCATGGCGCTGGCGACGGAGTTGACGCTGGATCTTGCCGTACAGGAAGACGGGATCTATCGTCGGCATCGGCGACTCATTGCCTTCGATATGGATTCCACGCTGATTGAAACTGAAGTGATTGACGAGTTGGCAAAACGCAAAGGCGTGGGGGCTGCGGTCGCGAAAATTACCCACCAAGCGATGTCGGGTGAGCTTGATTTCCGGGAAAGTTTGATCCGGCGTGTGGCGCAGCTTAAGGGCTTGCCCGAGACAACCCTCAGTGAGGTGGCGGCCCATTTGCCCCTGACCGAAGGGGTGGAATCGCTTTTTAAGACTCTGAAGTTATTGGGGTATAAGACTGCGATTCTGTCGGGTGGGTTTGATTATTTTGGCCAGGCATTACAGGCCCAGTTAGGCGTCGATCATGTGTTTGCCAATCGGCTGGAAATCAAAGATGGTCTTTTAACGGGTCGTGTTTTAGAGCCCATTGTCGATGCCGAAGCGAAAGCGCGAATACTCAGAGCGCTGGCCGAGCAGGAAGGGATCTCGATGGCGCAAACCATTGCCGTTGGGGATGGCGCAAATGATTTAGAGATGTTGGGTGCGGCTGGATTGGGTATTGCGTATCACGCCAAGGACCTGGTCCGAGAGCGATCCCGTCACGCGATTTCGACCCTTGGACTGGACAGCATTCTTTATTTACTGGGGATCAGTGATCGAGACCAATTCGGCGTGTCCTAGCCCGTTGGTCTCGCCTTCGGCTGCACAATCTCGGTAAGATAGCCGGGTTAATCGAATCAGCACATTGCAGGTAGAGGGTATTTATGGCCAATTATTCCACGAACGAATTTAAATCTGGATTGAAGGTTTTGCTCGAGGGGGATCCTTGCAGCATTGTGGAAAACGAGTTTGTGAAGCCTGGTAAGGGGCAAGCCTTCAACCGCGTTCGGTTGAAAAACTTAAAAACAGGGCGGGTCTGGGAAAGAACGTTCAAGTCTGGTGAAAGTCTTGAAGGCGCCGATGTCATGTCGACCAAAAATCTACTCCGATGGCGAGTTTTGGCATTTCATGAAAACCGATGACAGCTTCGAACAAATCGCGGCAGATGAAGCGGCGATTGCCGACGCCAAGATTTGGTTAAAGGAAGAAGACATCTACACCATTGTTCTGTGGAATGACGCGCCTATTTCGGTAACCCCGCAGAATTTTGTCGAACTCGAAGTCGTCGATACAGACCCAGGTCTTAAGGGCGATACGGCGCAGGGCGGCACTAAGCCTGCCACGCTAAGCTCTGGTGCGGTCGTCAAGGTGCCCTTGTTTGTGACAATAGGTGATGTACTGCGTGTTGACACTCGCACCTCCGAATACCAAAATCGTGTAAAGCCGTTTGAGTCGAGTTGTGCGGTCTATGCCAACCTGGCCGGTGCTGAAGGCGCGCAGTAAGATTCTGTCTGCCATTCGGTGGTTCTTCGAGTCCCGATCTGTGACGGAGGTTTCAACCCCTGCCTTGTCTCGATCCGGAACGTTTGATGCACAGCTTTCTAGTTTTCAAGTTGCCGATGAGGCCGAGGCCTTGTTTCTTCAAACCTCCCCGGAATATGCCTTGAAACGGGCATTAGCGGCCTATGGCGAGGCGATCTTTGAGATAACCCCTGCATTTCGGCGCGGCGACCAAGGCCAGCGGCATAATCCTGAATTCACCCTGCTCGAATGGTATCGCCCGGGTCTCAGTTTGCCGGACCTGATGGCGGAAGTGACCAGCTTGCTGAATGCGATGCCCGAGCCGCCCAAGATCTGGCGCGAGCAATCGAGCGTTGGGTTGCCCGTTTACTCCTTTCTGAAATTGTTTGTGCAACGGTTTGGCATTGATCCGAATGAGGCGCCTTTGTCGACGCTTTGGCAGTGGGTGCAAGCAACCGGCGCCGAGGTGACCCATCTCGTGCCGCAGGATGATGATCAGTTTCGATCCGATTGTTTAGACTTTTTGTTTTTAGAGGTTGTGCTGCCAACCCTCGCCGAGATCTTTTACTTAACCGAATTCCCACGATGTCAGGCCGCGCTGGCTGAAGTTGATGCTGAAACCGGTGCGGCGCAGCGGTTTGAGCTGTATTGGCAGGGCGTTGAGTTGGCCAATGGCTATCTTGAACTCAGGGATCCGGCGGTCATCTTGAGTCGGTACACCGCGATGGCTACTGCCCGGGTCAATCGCGGTCTGCCGAGGATTGCGTTTGATTCAGCCTTCGCTGAGGCGAGCTGCCAGATGCCGGCGTGTGTGGGCGTGGCGCTCGGGATCGACCGATTGGTGATGGTTTGGCTGGGACAGACCAGCTTGGCTGAGGTGCAACTGTTTCCTTGGCCAAATCATTAGTTGGCCAGGGCTTGACCCATTTTAATGGTGCTGTCAGGGCTTACGCACCATTGCTGGGGCTGAGCGGTAATTAAGATTGCCGTCGAGCCTAATAAAAATCGGCCGGCCTCTTGGCCTTGATCAACCATCAGGCCCTGCATGGGCTTGTCGATCGGGTGCTGGGCTTGAAAGGGTTGGGTTTCCCAAAAAGGTTGAATGCCCGCAACAATCATCGCGCCGATTAAGACAAGATAATAATCCCCCTCAGCCGAGGTGAGGTGCAGGACCAGTCGCTCGTTCCGGGTAAATAACCCAGGCACTTGCATTGCCGTGGTTTGATTCACTGAAAACAAGGCGCCAGGTATATATCGGGCCGTCTGTAGCGTGCCGCTTTGCGGGAAATGCACGCGGTGGTAGTCACTGGGCGCTAAGTAAATTGTCAGAAAACTGCCGTTGTTGAAAGATTCTGGCAAGGGCTCGCCCAGTAGTTGGGGGATCGAATAATCGTGACCTTTGGCCTGAATTGCCCGTTGATGTTTGATTTGTCCGGTGACCGAGACCAGGCCATCGGCTGGTGACACAATGTGGCCTGTGAGTGGCCGGGCATCGGCGGCTAATGCTCGGGTGAAAAAATCGTTGAATGAAACATACTGTTGCGGCGCTTTGCGGTCTGCCGCCGCCCAGTCGATTTTATAGATCGCATCGAACTGTTTGATCAGAAAATTCTTTAGCCAGGGGATTTCCGAGCGGGCGAAGTAGCCGATGCATCGGGATAAGCCGTGCTGGGGGATTACATACTGGAGCAGAATAAAGAGTCGGGTCATGAAACAGCCATATCCAAGTGAGTCGATTGCCTAATTCATCACGCGTTGCTGTGATGAGGTTCTGTTTGAGCGGTCAGTCTAACGCAATCCTGGCGCCGTCAGAATTCCTGTTGCCGAAGTGAAGGATAAAAGGTTTAAGGTTGCGTCGTTTGACCGCATTTTGACGGGCGGGTTGACCCGGCAGTGGGCTAGTGCGGTCGGGTCATCCGTCAGTCTCGTATTTTACGGTTGACTCGGGTTAAATAGGGGATTAAAAGCCGCCCGACGCTTGGTTCAAAGAGGAGATTTTTATGGCAGTAGATTCAGGCAACTTGGTATGGATCGACATGGAAATGACAGGTTTGGATCCCGATACAGACCTGGTTTTGGAAATGGCGACCATCATTACGGATTCCCAGCTCAATATTGTTGCGGAAGGCCCCTGCTTAACGATTCATCAGACCGAAGCTCGGATGAATATGATGGATGAGTGGAATACGGAGCACCACGGTGAGTCAGGGTTAACGGCACGGGTGCTCGCATCATCGGTGACCGAGGCGATGGCGGAAGCCGAAACCCTTGCGTTCTTAAAAGATTATGTTGGGCCCAGAGATTCGCCGCTGTGTGGTAACAGTATTGGTCAGGATCGACGGTTCATCGATCGTCACATGCCGGAGCTCGGTCGATTTTTTCACTATCGGAATCTCGATGTGAGTGCGATTAAAGTTCTGGTGATGCGCTGGAAGCCAGAAGTGATGGATCTTGTCATAAAGCAAGGTAAGCACCGGGCATTGGATGATATTCGAGAATCCATCGATGAGTTGAAGGTCTATCGAGAGCACGTCTTTAAGATGTAGATGTCGGGTCTCCTGCGTCCCGTTTTAAAAGTTGTTGCTGAATGGCCCAGTCAATATGTTCTTGAACCATTGGGTCGGTTGTTGCACGTTTTGCCTTAAGCGATGACACGATCGTAGGATCATAGGCCGCGTTGCCGAGCGCGACACTGATATTACGCAACCAGCCCGAGTACCCTGTCCGCCGAATTGCCGAGCCTTGGGTTTTTTCTAAAAAGGTCGCTTCGCTCCAAGCAAATAGAGTTGTTAATTCAGCCTGCTCAAAGTCTGGTCTCGGTTTGAAAACCGGCTCCACCGACTCGGCCGCAAATTTATTCCAAGGACAGACCATTTGGCAATCATCGCAGCCAAAAATTCGATTGCCCATCACTGAACTCCGTAGGTATTTCGTCTTTCAATTCAATGGTTAAATAAGAAATACAACGCCGAGCATCGAGCTCAAAGGGCCCGACAAAGGCCTTGGTTGGACAAACATCCAAACATCGGGTGCAGCTCCCGCAGTGGTTGGCTGACACCTTGGCGGCATCAAAAAACGGCAGGTTGGTGAGGAGCTCACCAATAAAAAACCAGGAACCTCGATTTTGGTTGAGCAGCAGTGTGTTTTTTCCGATCCATCCCAACCCGGATTGCTCGGCAAAGCGTTTTTCAAGAATGGGCGCGGAATCGGTGCAGGCCCGGGTGACATACTGCGGCATCTTCAACCCCGATGCCGCCTCATTGATTTGCGTCGCGAGTTGGGTGAGTCGACGTCGAATCACTTTATGGTAATCCCGGCCGAGGGCATAGCGAGCAATGTAGGCTTGGCTCGGTGAGGCAAGGGTCTCTTCAATCCTCGTCATCTCTGAAGCCGGCAGATAGTCCATTCGGACGGTAATGGCGCTGAGGGATCCGGGTAGTAACCCAACTGGGTCGACCCGCAGTTCAAGATTGCGTGCCATGTAATCCATGCTGCCGTGATGGTCGTTACCGAGCCACTTTAAAAGGTGCGACTCGTGATCGCTCCGGTCGAGTCTGACAAATCCGGTTGCTGAGAAGCCTAACGCCTCGGCCCACTGGGGGATCTGATCTTTAAGGGCCTGCAACGACATCAATATTTTCCCGGTGGTGGCCATAGGTTTGGCTATAATGATCCACTTCAAGGCACGAGGGTCACTATGATCGCGTCAAAGCTCTACCCTGCCTCGGTTATTAAAGAGATTGATCGACAATATTCAGAGGATTATGGCATATCCGGTTTCCAGTTGATGAAATTGGCCGCGCGTCGCGTTGTCGAGGTTATCTTGGCGCGCTACCGCGACACTAAACGGGCGCAGATTTTTTGTGGCTCAGGGAATAATGCGGGGGATGGCCTCTTGATCGCCGCCGGTTTAGCGGATCGAGGTTGGGTTGTTCAGGTCGCGCTGGTTGGCGATGTCGAAAAATTTTCCGAAGATGCGCGGCAAGCACTTTTAGTCTGCCAAAATAGTCAGGCTGTCTTCGAGCCGTTCGAGGGGCTCGTGATGTCTGGCGCAATATTAGTGGATGCCTTATTGGGTCTTGGGATTCGCGGCGAGATTCGGCCACGGTATCGATCCGCCATGATGGCAATGAATGCGGCTAATAACCCGGTGGTCGCGGTTGATTTGCCTTCTGGTTTACAACCTGACTCGGGCGAGGTCGATGCCGTCTGCATTATGGCGTCGATTACGGTGACCTTCTTGGCGCTCAAGATCGGCTTGTATAGCCAGGATGGTCCTGATTACGCCGGGGAAGTGATTCTGGCTGATCTCGGCCTGCCGGGAGCCGTGCTCACCGCGCAAGATGCCAAAGCGTTGCGGGTTCTGGACGCACCAACGTTACGGGCGCGCAAAAAAACAGCGCATAAGGGTCATTTTGGCCATCTACTGGTGATTGGCGGTAACACAGGCTTCGGTGGCGCCTGCCTCTTGGCAAGTGAGGCAGCCCTGCGCAGTGGCGCTGGGCTTGTGTCCGTTGTCAGCCGCGCCGGGCATCGATCGGGATTCTTAGCGCGGTGTCCCGAGGTGATGTTCCGAGCGGCGACGGATACCGCCGATATAACGGATCTGCTCGATCGCGTTCAGGCGGTGGTTCTTGGGCCCGGCCTCGGTCAAGATCAGTGGGCCCAGAATCTTTATCGACAGGTCATGGCCGCCGGCAAGCCGCTTGTGCTGGATGCCGATGCCTTAAACCTTCTGGCTCAGTCGCCTATCCCCTTAGGTGATTGCATTATAACGCCCCACCCTTTGGAAGCCGCAAGGTTATTAGGCCGCGATAAGGTCGAGCCGGATCGGTTGGCGGTGTTACGTCAGCTACGGGCTCAGTACGGGAGTGTGGTGGTGTTGAAGGGGGCCGCGACCTTGGTTTTGTCGGACACGGGGATTGCTATTAACCTCTCGGGCGGGCCGGCAATGGCAACGGCTGGGATGGGCGATGTGCTGTCAGGGGTGGTGGGTGCTTTGCTGGCTCAGGGTCAACCGCTGAATCGCGCCGCGGAACTGGGGGTTGCGCATCATGGCCGCGCCGGGTTGATGGCGACCTCACAGCAGGGCGAAGTGGGATTGCTCGCTCGGGATGTGGTAACTCAGGTGGGTCGCTCGCTTGCGGGGATGCCGCTATGAGCTGGCGGCTCAATACGGCGGCGGCCACCGAACAATTCGGTGGCCGCCTGGTCGAGGTGCTTGAAGGCTCCGGGATTATTTTCCTAAAAGGGGACCTTGGCGCGGGAAAGACCACGCTCTGCCGGGGTATGCTGCGGGCTTTAGGCTATGCAGGCGCAGTGAAAAGTCCAACCTTTACCTTAGTGGAGCCGTATGAGCTGCCAGGACATCAGGTCTATCACTTCGACCTATACAGACTCGGTGATCCAGACGAGTTAAACTATTTGGGCGTTGATGAGTATTTTACAAGCCAAGCGCTGTGTTTAATTGAATGGTCAGAGAACGGACTCGGGCTATTACCCACGCCGGATCTGGAGATTGAAATGCGGGTCATTGGAGATACCAGCCGACGCCTGCTGATACAGTCAGGCTCAGAAAAAGGCGAGCGTGCGATGGCAAGGTTAGCGGTATGACGGTACCCCGACGCCCGAGCGCTTTAGGCGCCTGCGCTTGTCGACTTCTAAGCACCTTGATGGTGGCTTTGCTCTTGTCACGGGTTGCCCTGGCGAGTCCAACCATCAACAGCATTAGACTCCATGCATCGCCAGAAAAGACCCGATTGGTGTTCGATGTCAGCGAACCCCTAGACCATACGTTGTTCGTTCTTGAAAACCCGCTCAGGCTCGTGATTGATTTGCCGGGCTCGACCTTGGCCAAAAAAGCTCGCCGGCAACCGCTTGGGTCGAAGGGTTTTGCCGGGACGGCTGTTACCGACATTCGATTTTCGTCAGCAAAACAAGAGAACCTGCGCGTCGTTTTAGATCTGTCCGAATCGGTTAAGCCCAGGAGCTTTTTGCTGAACCCGATTGCTCAGTATGGCGATCGCCTCGTGATCGATTTGTTTCCAGCCCTCGGTGGTCGCAAAGCACCGGCGGCTGAACCGAAGGTTGAACAACCGCTCAGAGACATTGTCGTTGCCATTGATCCTGGTCATGGTGGCGATGACCCTGGCGCCATTGGCCCGGGCAAGACCTATGAAAAAACCGTTGTACTGGCCATCGCGAAGGCGCTCGCTGATCGGGTCGATGCCGAGCCGGGTTTTAAGGCCGTGCTGACCCGTCGAGGCGACTACTACGTTGCGCATCGAAACCGAACCCAGCTGGCTCGTGATAATCAAGCGGATGTGTTCATTTCAATTCATGCCGATGCCTGGAAAACGGCTTCCGCCAGCGGGGCATCGGTTTTTGCGATTTCTCAGCGTGGCGCGACCAGTGAAACCGCGCGCTGGATTGCTGAAAAAGAAAACCGGGCAGACTTGATTGGTGGTGTGGGTAGTGTAAGTCTTGACGACAAGGATGATGTGTTGGCGGGTGTGTTGCTGGATCTCTCCATGACCGCGAGTTTGAGCGCGAGCTTAGAAATGGGTGCGGAGGTGATCAAATCAATCGCACCAATCAACAAATTACATAAGATGAGCGTTGAACAGGCCTCCTTCATTGTGTTGAAGTCACCCGACATTCCGTCGATCTTGGTTGAAACGGGGTTCATCTCCAATCCGGGGGAGGCCAGAAAATTGCGAACGTCTGCGCATCAGAAGAAAATGGCGGGCGCCATTTTTAAAGGTGTCTCAACCTATTTTCGAAAAAAACCACCAGAGGGAACTTTTTTGGCCCAGCGAATCGCCCAAGCGCCACGTGTCATTGCCTACAAAATTAAGTCTGGTGATACCTTGTCGGAGATTGCTCAGCGGTTTCGCGTCTCTCAAAGCATCTTAAGATCCTTTAACGCCTTAAAGTCCGACCGCCTTCGCATTGGTCAAGTTCTGAAAATACCGGAGCGATCGTGAATCGAATCCAACTGTTATCCAGCCGGTTAGCCAATCAGATTGCCGCAGGGGAAGTGGTCGAGCGTCCGGCATCTGTGGTGAAAGAGCTTATTGAAAATGCGGTTGATGCCGGTGCCAGTCGAATCGATCTGGTGCTTGAAGCGGGCGGCAGTCAATTAATTCGAGTTCGGGATAATGGCCGCGGCATTCAGCGGGAAGACTTGGCCCTTGCCTTGTCTCGGCATGCAACCTCAAAGATATTTACTGAGTCGGACCTCGAAGGCATTCGTTCGCTTGGTTTCCGGGGCGAAGCGTTGGCCTCGATTGCCTCGGTGTCTAAATTGGTGATGACCTCGAACGCAACGACAGAAAAGTCAGGGTATGCCGTACAAGTTCATGGCGAAGCTATGACGTCTGAGGTTATCCCAGCGCCTCATCCTCAGGGTACAACGGTTGAAGTCAGAGATTTATTTTTCAACACGCCGGCGCGCAGAAAATTTCTGAGAGCGGAAAAAACTGAATTGGGTCGGATCGACGATGTGATTCGTAAAATGACGTTAAGCCATCCGGCGGTTGCGATTATGGTGACCCACAATGGCAAAGTTTATCGTCAATTTCAGGCTGCCAGAGCGGTAGAAGATCAACACCACCGAATCAAAGCTGTTTTTGGTCAAAGTTTTTTAGATCAAGCGCTGTATTTTGAAGAACAGATTGGGACGATGCAGCTAAAGGGCTGGATTTCGCTCCCCACCTATTCGAGGAGCCAAGCCGACCAACAGTATTTTTTTGTGAACGATCGTTGTATTCGTGACAAGGTCTGTAGTCATGCGGTGCGTCAGGGCTATAAAGATGTGCTGTTTCATGGCAGGCATCCGGTGTATGCCATATTTTTGAACCTTGACCCGAATTTGGTCGATGTGAATGTCCACCCGACCAAGCACGAAGTTCGGTTTCGGGAGAGTCGCGCGGTCCATGATCTCATTTATCGAACAATCCATCAGGTTTTGGCATCGGTGCGGCCGGAAGGTGGTCATGCCCCCAATCAGGTGCTGGAACCTGGTTTTGAGGGCGGTCTGTCTGAGTTGGCACCGATCGATCCTGGTTATGTTCAAAGAAATATGGCGTTTACCAGTCGGAGCAATCAGGGCACGGGGTTTTTTGGCCTGTCACAATCGCCCAGTCAGAGTCCGAGTAACTGGACCGGGACGACCCTCGGTTTTGATGCTGGGCTCGATGACGGCGCCGAAATCCCGCCCTTGGGATTTGCGCTCGGCCAATTACATGGCGTTTATATTCTCGCTCAAAATGTGAACGGGTTGGTTGCGGTTGATATGCACGCCGCCCATGAACGCATTACCTATGAGCGCTTAAAGCGGGCAATGGATGCCGATGGTCTTAAAACCCAGCCGCTGCTGGTTCCGGTTAGCCTTGCTTTAAGTTCGCGCGAAGTTGCGCTGGTTACTGAGCATGCGGTTGAGTTGAGTGAGATTGGGCTGCAGCTTGAGGTTGTCTCTGAGGAGAGTGTGATCATTCGCGGTGTCCCGGCGATGCTGAGCCGAGATTCTTCTGAGCAATTGGTGCGCGACGTGCTCTCGGATTTCCTCGAGTTTGGTTCCAGCAATAGAATTAATGATGGTCGGGATGAATTACTGTCGACGATGGCGTGCCATGGTTCTGTGCGGGCCAATCGCAAGCTGTCGATACCCGAGATGAATGCGTTGTTGCGAGACATGGAAATTACGGAGCGAAGTGGGCAGTGCAATCATGGTCGACCGACTTGGTCTCAACTGACGGTAGAGGAATGACTATCTTTATTAGATGAGAGGCCAATAAGCTTGACCCAAGCCTTAGTGATCACGGGGCCAACGGCATCGGGTAAGTCAGCACTTGCTTACGCTTTGGCTGACCGATTTAACGTCGAAATCGTGAGCGTTGATTCGGCGCAGGTCTATACCGATATGGACATTGGGACCGCAAAGCCCGATCAAGCCCAGCAGGCTTTGGTGCCACATCATCTCCTTGATATTCGTGCGCCAACGGATCCCTATACCGCCTTTGATTTTTGTCAGGATGCACGGCGCGCCATTGACGCGGTTCAATCAAGAGGACGGCTACCGGTTTTGGTTGGCGGCACCATGTTGTACCTCAAGGCCTTGCGCGATGGCATCGCCGACTTGCCGGAAGCTGACTCGATGATCCGACATGAAATCCTCGAGATCGCTGAGTCGCAGGGTTGGCCCTTTCTGCATGATGCGCTTCGGCGGATCGATCCGGTCGCTGCAGCCAGAATCAAACCCTCAGATCGTCAGCGGCTCCAGCGCGCGATGGAGGTTTATCGGCTTACGGGTCAAACCTTGACGGCTTTGCAGGCGAAAGGTCAGCTTGGGATTGGCGCGAGCCTCACTGAAGTTGCAATCATGCCTGAGTCCCGAGCGCAACTTCACCATCAAATTGAGGTTCGCTTCGATGACATGTTGGACCGAGGGCTGGTCGCTGAGGTTGAACAGTTGCGGGCGAAATATGCCTTGCATGATGCGCTGCCGGCCATGAAGGCCGTGGGTTATCGGCAGGCTTGGCAGTTCCTGGAAGGGGATCTTGGCTTCGATGTAATGCGTGAAAAAGCGATTATTGCGACTCGGCAATTGGCCAAACGTCAGTTCACCTGGTTACGCTCGTTTGAAACCGTCAAAAAAATATCGACGGCATCGCTCGATGCGCTCTTGAAAATCGAACCGGTCGCCAACATATTGATAAAAGCATCGTAAGGAAGCCGTGCGTCGACGACGTCGGCAAATCGACGCTTTCCGAGAACAGTGGTGGGTAAGTTAAGCTCGAGCGAGCGCGATTGGCGCGCGTCAAGCCCTGTGATCCTATCGTCAATACGGTGAGTGCGTTGGACAGGCCAGCGTTTTGAAGTAATTAGGAGTCATTATGTCGAAAGGTCAGTCTCTACAGGACCCATTCTTAAACGCGCTGAGGAAGGAGAGAATCCCCGTTTCTATCTTCTTGGTCAGTGGGATTAAACTTCAGGGGCAAATCGAATCTTTTGATCAGTTTGTTATTTTGTTGCGAAACACAGTCAATCAAATGATTTATAAATCAGCGATCTCAACGGTTGTGCCCTCGCGAGCGGTCAAGATCGATTTTGATGATCCATTGGAGGTTCTCGATTAAAGACCTAGGTTGCTGTTATGTTTTTTGACCGGCCAGCGCCGGGCTCGAAGGCGATGCTCGTTTTTATTCGGAACAAGACGTCGGATCTTGCGACCCACGAGGAAGTTCAAGAACTGGCTCGGTCGGCCGGTATGGCGGTCGTTGGACTGATCGAGAGTGCCCGTCGGGATCCGCATCCTAAAACGATGGTGGGATCTGGAAAAGTCGATGAAATTAAGGCGGCCGCAGAAGCAGTCAATGCCAACCTGGTGTTGTTTAGCGAAGACCTCTCGTCGACCCAGGAGCGTAATCTTGAGGGCGCCTTGGATCTGCGGGTGTTAGGCCGAACCGGGTTGATCCTAGAAATCTTTGCGCAACGCGCTCGAACCCATGAGGGCAAGCTTCAGGTTGAGCTCGCGCAATTGGAGCACAGCGCCTCTCGACTTGTTCGAGGGTGGACCCACCTTGATCGTCAACGAGGCGGCGCGGGTGCCGGGCTTGGTGGTGCGGGTGAAACGCAGCTAGAATCAGACCAGCGTTTATTGGCAGCTCGCAATAAAAAAATTAAGGAGCGATTGGAGCGCGTTCAGCGGCAACGAAATCAAAGTCGCCGCGCGAGAGCGCGATCGGAAACCGCAACCGTTGCCCTCGCGGGGTATACCAACGCGGGAAAATCGACGTTATTTAACCGGATGACTCAGTCCGCCGTTCACGCAGCAGACCAGTTGTTTGCGACGTTGGATCCGACCCTTCGACAGATTAGTTTGCCCCTCGCGGGGAAAGCCGTTATCTCGGACACAGTGGGTTTTATCAGAGCCCTACCCCATGGTTTGGTCGAGTCGTTTAAGGCAACGCTTCAAGAGGTGAGCGAGGCAACCCTCATTCTGCATGTGGTGGATGCGTCAGCCGGTGAAAAGCAAGAGCGGATGGATTCGGTCAACAAAGTTTTGGCTGAAATTGGCGCCAAAGAGGTGCCGCAACTGCTCGTTCTGAATAAGTCTGATCTTCAGGGAGTGACTGGACCGTTGGTGCGTCGGGATGCTGAGGGTAAACCCTATTCTGTGCAAGTCTCTTCCCTGACCGGGATTGGGTTACCGGAGCTGTTGTCCTGCCTTGATGAGCTCATCGCAGATGATGTGGTTACGACGGTCATTTCACTCCGGCCAGAGCAAGGTATGATTCGGGCGAAATGCTTTGAGTTGGCCGCCGTGATCGACGAGGTTATGGATGACAGTGGCACGATTGCAATGCATCTTCGTATAGAAAAGAAGAATTTGGCGCGGCTAAACGCCGCATTGAGCGCGACGAAAGCGGGTTAAGCAATGCAACTTGGATCAATTAGTGGGAAGATAAACGAAATCTCAGGATTTGGAGAAGACTATGGCGTGGAATGAACCCGGTAACGACGGTGAAAAAGACCCTTGGGGCAGTCGCCAGGATCAGGGACCGCCTGATTTGGACGAGGCGTTTAAGAAACTCAAAGACAATTTAGGCGGCATGTTCGGCGGCGGTGGTGGCTCAGGCAGCTCATCCGGCGGCAAAGGTGTGAAATCGTCACTGGTCGCCTTGGTGCTTGGGGTGCTCATTATTGGCTATGGCTTTATGGGCGTTTATACCTTAGACGAACAAGAGCGAGGCGTTGTGCTCCGGTTTGGCAAGGTTCAGGAAGCGGTCGTGATGCCCGGTCTGAGCTGGTACCCGCCGATTGTGGACCAAGTGATTATTCACAACACCTCAAGGGTTCGCTCGCATCCCCACGATTCAGAGATGCTGACTGAGGATGAAAACATTGTGAAGGTTAAGCTCACGGTTCAATACGTCATTGAAAATGTGAAAAGCTATGCTTTGCAAGTCAGAGAGCCAGAAAAAAGCTTACATCAGTCCACCGAAAGCGCCGTTCGGCATGTGGTTGGCAGTACCGAAATGGATGAGGTGCTTACCGAAGGGCGCGCCGTCATGGGGGATGAAATCAAAATCCGAATCCAAGACTACATGAATGCCTATGGCACTGGGATTTATGTTACCCAGGTTAACGTGGATGAAACCGCGCCACCGGACGCGGTCCGAGAGGCTTTCGATGAGGTCATTCGAGCACGCGAAGATGAAGTCAGGGTTCGTAACGAAGCCGATGCCTATGCCAATCAAGTGATCCCAGAAGCGCGCGGGGAAGCCCAGAAATATATGGAAGAGTCTGAAGGCTATCGGCAGCGGGTTGTTGCTCAGGCGAGCGGTGAGGCCCAGCGATTTAGCAAGCTCTATGTGGAATACAAGGCTGCACCTGAAGTGACTCGCGAGCGAATGTATCTCGATACCATGGAAGCCGTCATGTCGAATGCCTCAAAAGTCATGATCGATGTCGAGGGGGGTAATAACATGATGTATTTGCCGCTCGACAAACTGACTCAGCAAAGCGGCAGCAATGCCTCTAATGTAGACGTTACTGCGTTGCGCCGTCTCCCAGCGGCCACAAGATAATACGTCTGTCCGAACCCGTCGGGATCGACAGTAAAACTTTAGGAGACATACCATGTCGAATCGTTTAGCAGTGATCATTGTTCTTGTGGCCGGTGTATTGTTTGTGGGCTCCAATTCGATCTACATCTTGAATGAAATGCAGCGCGGGGTCTTATTGCGGGTCGGGGCTGTCGTGAATCCCGATATTTCGACCGGCATCCACTTGAAATTGCCCTTTATCGAAGAGGTGAGAGCCTTTGACGGTCGAGTGCTCACGGTTGATGCACCCGCCGAACGGTTTTTAACCTTGGAAAAAAAGGCCCTAATTGTTGATTCCTTTGCCAAGTTTAGAATCAAGAAGGTTGAGAAATACTACACGGCAACCTCCGGTGACCAGCGTCGGGCAGAAGAACTGTTGAAGCAGCGAATTAATAATGGCCTGCGAAATGAGATCAGTAAGCGCACGCTACATGAGGTGGTTTCTGGGCAGCGTGATGAGTTGATGATTGATTTGGTGGCCGGTCTCAATGAGGTGGCGAATGCGGAGCTTGGCATTGAAGTTGTTGATGTTCGGGTGAAGCGGATTGATTTACCTCAAGAGGTGAGCCAGTCGGTTTACAATCGAATGAACACCGAACGAGATATTGAAGCCAAAGAACATCGAGCCAAAGGCCAAGAGCTGGCAGTTGGTATTCGAGCGGATGCAGATCGGCAGCGTGAGGTGATTTTAGCCGAGGCCTACGGCCAGGCTGAAGTGGTTCGCGGTGATGGGGATGCACAAGCCGCGGCAACCTATGCCAAAGCATTTAATGAAGACAAAGAGTTCTATAAGTTTTATCGCAGCATGGCGGCCTATAAACGTACTTTTTCACAAAAAAGTGACATGCTGATTTTGGATCCCAACAGTGATTTCTTTAAGTATTTAAACAACAGCCACGCGCTGAAAAAGTGATCGAGCCTTAAAGCTGGTAAACAGATGACCCTGGATGACCTTTGGGTTGCGCTCTGTCTAGTGTTGGTCATTGAAGGCCTGATACCATTTGCATCGCCTAGAGCATGGAAGGCAATGGTATTACAGGCTCAAGGGATCGATGAACGGTCACTCAGAATTTACGGTTTGGTATTGATGGTGCTTGGCACGTTGATGCTTTACTGGTTGAACGGTTAGGAAGTAAAAGCGTTATGACCATAGAGCACTGGCTCCTCCCAGAGGGTGTCGAAGACATTTTGCCTGAGACTGCGAGCAAGATAGAGCAAGGTCGCAGAATCCTGCTGGACCTATTTAAAAGCTGGGGATATGAGTACATCATCCCGCCGAAGCTCGAATACTTGGAATCGCTCCTCACCGGCACCGGTCGAGATCTCGATCTTAAAACCTTTAAAGTGATCGATCAGCTTTCAGGCCGGATGATGGGTCTGCCCGCAGATTTGACCCCCCAAGCCGCGCGGATCGATGCGCATAGCCTGCCCCGGGATGCCGCAACACGCCTGTGTTATGCCGATTTTGTTTTACAAAGCCGGCCGGCGCACATGCTGGCCTCGCGCAGCCCGTTAAAGGTCGGCGCGGAACTCTTTGGTGAACCGAGTCTTGCCGGGGATGTCGAGATCATTAGCCTGATGATTGAATCGCTGAGCCAACTGGGTATGAAATCGGTTCAGCTCGAGCTGGGCGACGTGCGCTTCTTTAGAGCCTTAATGGCTGAGACAGCCTTACCTGAATCAGTTCAGGCGCAATTTTTTGCGTTGGTTCAGAAAAAAGCCCACGACGAATTGGCAGAGATGACCCGGGCGCATGCGTTGCCAGGTGCGCTTGCTGAGTTGATCTGCGAGCTCCCAATGATGGCCGGTGACGCCCGCATCCTTGAGCAAGCCCGGGACAAATTCAAAGGTTGGCCGGCGCTAATGACCGCAATCGATGACTTGGCGTATCTTAGTGAGCGCATCAATACTCGAAATCAGAATGTTCAAGTGAGCTTTGATCTGTCGGAATTAAGAGGGCTGCACTACCATACCGGCATGGTTTTTTCGGTGTTTCTACGCGAGTCTGGCCAGACCGTTGCTCGGGGCGGTCGCTACGATAACATCGGCGCCGTTTTTGGCCGTGCCCGGTCTGCTACGGGCTTCGATATCGAGCTGCTCATGATCAGCGATACGATTCCAACCGTGCCGGTTGCCAGGATGGTGCATGTTGTTGCGCACCCCGACGGGAATCTGCAAGAACAGTGGCAAATGAGCGAAACCCTGCGGGCCTCGGGGGACATTGTGCTTGAGGGCGCCGGAATAAGATCGCTTGGCGATCGAGAGCTGGTTTGGTTGGCAGGGCAGTGGCAACTCAGAGAGATTACGTCGTGAATGACTCGCGGTCGATTGAACAAGGGGTGACGTCTTCATGACAAACAAGAATGTAGTGGTCATCGGAACCCACTGGGGCGATGAAGGTAAGGGCAAGATCGTTGACCTGCTCACCGAATCCGTCACAGCCGTTGTGCGCTTTCAAGGTGGCCATAACGCGGGGCATACCTTGGTGGTTGAAGGCAAGAAAACGGTCTTACATCTTATTCCATCTGGGATACTCCACCCTTCGGTTCAGTGCCTGATCGGTAATGGCGTGGTCCTCTCGGTTCCGGATTTATTCAAAGAAATTCGTGAACTTGAAACAGCAGGGGTTGCTGTCCGGGATCGATTGATGATCAGTTTGGATTGCCCAATCATCATGCCGTATCACGTGGCCTTGGACCAAAGTGTTGAGCAGCGGCGGGGTAATCAGAAGATCGGCACCACAGGCCGGGGCATTGGCCCGGCTTATGAGGATAAAGTGGGCCGACGTGGCGTTCGGCTGCGCGACTTGCTCGATAAAGATCAGCTCATCATTAAGCTCGAAGGCTTATTGCACCAACATAACTTCATGCTGGAGCAGTACTACGACGCCGCGCCCGTGACACTGCAAGCGTGTCTTGCGGCAAGTTATGACTTTCTCGCTGAATTAACGCCGATGATGGGCGATGTTTTGAACACGTTAGCAACCTATCGTAAGGCGGGCGCGAGTGTGTTGTTCGAAGGCGCCCAGGGCGCCCTGCTTGACATTGATCATGGCACTTACCCCTATGTCACCTCATCCAATACTACAGCCGGTGCGATTAGTAGCGGGTGTGGGGTTGGCCCTCGGTACCTTGATTACATTCTTGGGATTACCAAAGCCTATACCACGCGCGTGGGAGAGGGGCCTTTCCCAACCGAGCTCATGGATGACGTTGGTCGGTACCTTGCCGAGAAGGGACATGAGTTTGGCGCCACAACGGGCAGACCCCGTCGATGTGGTTGGCTGGATGTGCACGCGTTACAGCGGGTGGTGGAGATGAACAGTCTGACCGGACTCTGCATTACGAAACTGGATGTTCTGGATGGCTTGAAAGAAATCGCTTTGTGTACGGACTACGAAGTTGATGCATCGGGCAACACAACGCCGGTTTACGAGATGATGCCGGGTTGGGCAACGCCAACCGAGTCCGTGAAGTCTTTCAGTGAATTGCCAGAAAATGCCCGGGCCTATCTGGCCCGGATCGAAGCCCTGTGCGGTATTCCAATCGATGTGATTTCAACCGGGCCAGACCGATCAGAAACCATTATTAAGCGCACGTTGATTTAAGCGGTTGGATAAAATGGGTGGGCAAGATTCGTTGGGGTGCTCGTTGTCTTGAACGGATTGCTTAACCAAGTGAGGATTTGATCAAAAGGAAGAAGGGATGGTCAGCGTTATAAAGGATATGCCGGCAATTGGATTTGGGTTATGGAAAATACCCCAAGAGATTTGCGCTGATGTTGTTTTCGAAGCGGTGAAAGCTGGCTATCGTCATTTCGATTCGGCAGCCGATTATGGCAACGAAGCCCAAGTTGGCGAAGGGCTTGCGCGCGCGCTGGCAGCTGGGCTTTGCGTCCGGTCTGATCTTTGGATTACCTCAAAGCTGTGGAATACCTATCATCATCCAGATCATGTGCCGATGGCGCTCGATCGGACCCTGCGGGATTTGCAGCTGGATTATTTGGATTTGTACCTGATTCATTTCCCGATTGCCTTGGCCTTTGTTCCGTTCGAGGCCCACTACCCGCCTGAGTGGATCGATGACCGCGGCGCTTCCCAACCAACAATGCGCCTTGCGAAAGTACCGCTGCAAGATACCTGGCAGGCAATGACTCAGCTCAAGGCCGCAGGTCAGGTCGGCCATATTGGCGTGTGTAACTATAACGCGGGTTTGCTCCAAGACCTGATCAATTATGCTGCCTCGCCCCCCGAAGTGCTGCAGTTGGAAGCGCACCCTTATTTGACGCAAGACCGGATGATTCGATTCGCGCAACAGCTGGGACTGGTGGTTTCGGCCTTTTCGCCGCTTGGTGCAACGTCGTATTTGGAGTTGGACATGGCCGGTCAGCAAGACTTGGTGCTGCATCATCCAACCATTGCTGACATCGCCGTTGAGGTTGCAAGAACACCGGCGCAAGTCTTGCTGCGGTGGGGGGTCCAAAGGCAAACGTCGGTCATTGTAAAAAGTATTCAGGGACTGCGAATGCGCGAAAACCTTGCGGTCACAGATTTTGCGTTATCGAGCGAGCAAATGGACCGCATCACTGGGCTCAATCGAAACCAGCGGTTCAATGATCCTGGGGCCTTCTGCGAGGCGGCGTTTGGCACCTTTCACCCGATCTATGATTAATCAATCGGGCATCTCGGCCCACCGAGGGCCTTCTGCGTAATCCGGAACCATTGGTTGGATCTTAAGCGGCGCCTTGGGGTAATCTGAGGGTGGTAAAGCGCGTAGCAGTGGCGGCTTGAAGCAACCATTAGCCTGGGCGTTTTCAATTGGACCTAAGACTTGGTTCGCCTTTCTTGGCTGAGGTGGCCAAGGCAAAGCCATCAAAATTAGGTCTGAAATGAGTTGCTTGCTGAAGTGGGCAGGCGTGTTGCGCAGAGCGTTAAGGGTGATTGGCCAAAACAGGTATCAACCGGTATTTAAAAGGACCACATCGATGTTGATTGACCATCAAAAACTGAGAGGGTTTGCGCAAGCTATTTTCGAGCGGCTCGGTGCCGAGACCGATAAAGCCGTCGAAACCGCTGACCATTTGGTCGAGGCAAACTTAAAGGGGCACGACTCTCATGGCGTGGGGATGATCCCAAATTACGTGGGTAGCGCCCTTCGTGGCGGCCTTCAGGTCAATGCCGATGCGACCGTTGTGAAAGACCACGGCGCTGTTTTATTGGTTGACGGCGGCTTTGGTTTTGGCCAGGTAGTCGGTCGTCAAGCCACTGATTTAGGTATAGAGAAAGCGCGTGCAATGGGGATCGCGTGCGTCGGTTCTCGAAATAATCATCACTTGGGCCGGATTGGATCCTATGCGGAGCATTGCGTGGCGGCAGGCCTGGTTTCGATTCACTTTGTGAATGTGGTCGGTCATCCACCCTTTGTGTCGATGTGGGGCGGGCGCGACAAACGCCTTCAGACCAATCCTTTTTGTTGCGGTGTCCCGACCGAATCAGAGCCGCTCATTCTGGATATGGCGACGAGCGCGATTGCCTTGGGCAAAGTTCGTGTCGCCGATATGAAAAACGAACTGGTCCCTGAGCACGCGCTGTTTGACGCGGCCGGCAGGCCCACGCGGGATCCAGGTGTGATTGCAGAAGGCGGCTCACTCGGGCCCTTTGGTCAGCATAAAGGCTCGGGCCTTGCCCTGATGTGCGAATTGTTGGGCGGCGCCTTGGCGGGTGAATGGACCATGCAGGACCTTGACCAGCAGAAAGACATCACAGTGAATCACATGTTGATGTTGATTCTTGATCCAAACCTGTTTGGTGGGGTGCAAGGGTTCCGACGTGAAGTGGAGGGCATGCAAGCCTATGCGCGTAGCGCGGCGCCAGCCGAAGGCTTTGAACAAGTGCTCTTGCCGGGCGATCCAGAGCGGGCGTCGCGACGGGATCGCCTGAGCCAGGGCATCCCGATAGACCCACAATCTTGGGCTGTTATCGGCGAGTCGGCAGAAAAAGCCGGGCTAACCCTGTCTGAGATCCAGGATCTGGTGACCTAACGGGCAAGCGCGGGGTGCTGATCTTTCAGTGGATGCCGCAGAAGATGAGAAACCTAGCGGTCATTGTCAGGCCAGTGCGTTATAATCAGTGCCAAGATGTTGAACACAAAGTTCAGTAGAGGACAGATCAGCGGCTTTTAATTGGTGCCGAGGAGAGGACTTGAACCTCCACGGGGTTTCCCCCACTAGCACCTGAAGCTAGCGTGTCTACCAATTCCACCACCTCGGCAACGAGGAGCCGCAGATTACTAGGCGCTAGTGAATCTGTCAACGCACGTGCCCGGCCTGGGTCGTGTCAGGAGTAATATTTGAATCAGAAAGACCCCCATTCATTGCGAGAAGCTGAGCGTTATGCGCATCCGATCGCCAGTCGAGAGTTGATTTTATCGATGCTCAGTGAGGCCGATCAGGCCTTAACAGCGCGTCAAATCGCAGGCCGACTGTCCTTAACATCGCCTGAAGATAAAAAAGCGCTCAAAGCCCGGCTGGGTGCGATGCGTCGAAGTGGCCAACTTTCAATGAATCAGCGATCGGGCTATCGCGTGCCGAATCCAGACGAAGTTCCTGAAGATGCGGTTGAGGGTGTGATTTCCGCGCACCCGGACGGCTTTGGCTTTCTGATGATGCAAGGCGAGGCGCCGGACATCTATCTTAATCATCAGGTGATGCGGCGGGTGATGCACGGCGACCGAGTGTTGGCGCGCATCAGCGCGGGTATGGCGGGTAGGCGGCCAGAAGCCGAGATTGAGCGGGTTATTTCTCGAGCGTTTACCAGTATTGCTGGGCGAATCAACATCAAACGCAAACAGGTTTTACTCGAGCCCTTGTCTCGGAAAGTGCACCAACCGATTTTGCTCGAAAAAGATCCTGCAATACCGTTCAAAAATGGCCAAATTGCGGTCGCGACCATTACCGATTACGGCGACCGAGGTGGTGGATTGAAAGGCCGAATTGAGCGGATTATTGCAGATGAACTGACCCCCGAAACAGAAATCGAAGTCGTGTTAAAAAACCATGATCTACCCAGGGTGTTTCCTGAGGATGTCATTGAAGAGGCTAAGGCCATTAAGATGCGACTGGCGCCCGCAGATTTAAAGCATCGAGCGGATTTACGGCATCTTCCCTTCGTGACCATTGATGGCTCGGATGCGCGAGATTTTGATGATGCTGTGCTAGCTGAAGTCAGCCCAGAAGGCTTTACGTTGTGGGTTGCGATTGCAGATGTGGCGCATTACGTTCGCCCGGGTAGCCCGCTCTACGACGAGGCCGTGAACCGTGGCACCAGCGTGTATTTCCCGCAGATGGTGATCCCCATGCTGCCTGAAAAGCTCAGCAATGGCCTGTGTTCTTTAAGGCCCAATGAAGATCGATTGGTGCTGGTTTGTGAGTTGTCGTTTGATCAACTGGGCCGCAGGCTCGGTTATCGCTTTAGTGAAGCCGTGATCAATTCGAAAGCGCGTCTGATCTACGAGGAGGTTGCGCATTGGCTGGACCATAAAGCCGCGTCATCAGAACTCGCCCCGGCGGTTCTGGACTCACTCGAGGCCTTGCATCAGGTGTACCAAGTGTTGCTGCAGCGACGAGCCAAGCGAGGGGCTTTAGAAATTGAAACCCCTGAGCTTCGGGTGCAGTGGGATGATGCGGGTAAGCTGTCGACCATGGATCAGGCGCCACGAACCGAGGCCCATAAGCTGATCGAGGAATGCATGCTGGCGGCCAATGTCGCGATGGCTGATTTCATCCAAGCGACCAAAGGGGCTGGGTTGTACCGGGTCCATGATGAACCGGATCCTGAGAGCGTCACGCGCTTAGCGGGCACCTTGGCGCAATTTGGCTTGGCGCTGGACGCGGATTTAGGTCGTGTGACCACCCAAGACTTCCAGAAAATTTTGGATGCAAGCCGAGGCCAACCAGCAGCGGCTGCGTTGCAGATGCTGGTTTTACGGTCGATGAATCAAGCGATTTACACCCCAGAACATCGGCCGCACTTCGGATTGAATTACGCGGGATATGCCCATTTCACCTCACCAATCCGGCGGCTTGCTGATCTTGTGAATCATCAGCTAGTGAAATCTCAGCTTCGAAATAAAGCGAAGAACGCCCCCAGTGAACTCAAGCCGGATGTCGAGGCCTTGATGACGGAACTTGGCGAACGGGCCAGTATGACCGAGCGACGGGCTGACGCGGCGGTGTATGAGGTCTTAGAGTGGTTGAAATGTGAGTATTTGAAGCAGTTTCTTGGCGACACGTTCGAGGGTGTTATTACAACGGCGGTTAAATTCGGCTTGTTTGTAACCCTTGAGCCAATGATGGCTGAGGGCTTAATTCATATCGGAAGTCTTAAGCAGGATCATTTTAAGTTTGATGCGGAACTCGGCGCATTGGTCGGCACCCGCAGTCATCAAGTGCTGCGGATGGGTGATCGCGTGGTGGTACAACTGGAATCGGTCGACAGTAGTTTGGGGCAAGTGAGCCTTGCGCTCAGTGAGCATGCACCGCTCACTCGCAAAGGGCAGTCATCGGGGCGCAGGACATCAGCGACTCGTGACAAAAAAGCAAAGAAGCCGGCGGATCAAAAACCAAAAAAACGGGGCAAGCGTGAACGATAAATGGGTTTATGGGTTTCATTCCGTTGAACAGCAGCTCCTAAAAAGAGCGGTTGGCAAGTTGTATGTACGTGAAGGGCGCGGGGGCAAGCGCACGGATTCACTGCGCCAACTGGCCGAGTCAATCTCGGTTGAGGTCGAGTTTGTCACGGATCTGGATGACCAATTGGGCGTGGGTGTACAACACCAAGGTATTGCATTTTTAGGGTTCGACGCGCCGCCAGAACCCAGTCGGTCGTTAGAAACCTACTTGCAACCAAAGCCGGTGCCGCGCACGCTTTTGGTTTTAGATGGGGTGACCGATCCAGGTAATCTGGGCGCCTGCCTGCGCAGTGCGATGACTTTTGGGGTTGATGCCGTCGTGGTGCCAAAACACGGCTCAGCACCGATGAATGCCGTTGTCATGAAGCGTTCGGCGGGTGCTGCAGGTGTTGTGCCGGTTGTGGAAGTCGTCAATTTGTCGAGAAGTCTTCGGCAAATTAAAGACGCTGGGTTTTGGGTTGTTGGCACCGCGCTCGGCGCAGAGACCCAGCTGCCAGATTTCAACTTCAGCGTGGATACCGCCCTGGTGATGGGCTCTGAAGGTGATGGTCTTCGATTTAATACGCGTAAGCAGTGCGATGTCTTGGTTGAAATACCCATGCAGGTGTCAGAGTTTAATCTGAATGTCAGTGTTGCAACGGGGGTAAGCTTGTACGAGATTTTCAGGCAGCGGCGGCAAGTGCCGTAACCACCATTTGCATCTTTTATTACAATTTCGTACACTGCGCGCCCTTATTTTCAATTAACTCCTTGCTGCACCGGTTGGACCGGGTAGCAACTACCGAGAGGAGATCTCTATGCGGCATTATGAAGTCGTATTCATGGTACATCCTGGCCAGAGCGAACAGGTGTCAGGCATGATCGAGCGTTATTCTAATTTGATTACCCAAGGCGGCGGTGCTGTCCATCGGGTGGAAGATTGGGGACGTCGTCAATTAGCCTATCCCATCAATAAGATTTTTAAGGCGCACTACGCCATGCTCAACATTGAGTGTGGTCTTGAAACCTTGGAAGAATTAAGTGATGCCTTCCGTTTTAACGACGCGGTTATTCGAAACATGATTATGAGCCGTAAGCAGGCTGATCAGGGCGATTCGCCCATCATGAAGATCGAAAACGAAAGTAAAGAGCGTAAAGATCGAGAAGATAGCCGAAATGCACGTGCTGAAGCTAAAGCTGCAGAAACGGTCGCCGCGGTTGTTGAGCCTGTAGCCCCGCCCACTGATGCGGCCGTTGATGCAGGGCAAGGAGAATAACGATGTCTAGATTTTTTAGAAGAAGAAAGTATTGTCGCTTCACCGCCGAGGGCATTACAGAAGTCGATTATAAAGATGTTGAGTTGCTCAAGGCCTATGTCAGTGAGACGGGTAAGATTGTCCCAAGTCGAATTACTGGGACGAAAGCAAAATATCAGCGCCAGCTGGCGAAAGCGGTGAAGCGTGCCCGGTACTTGGCATTGCTACCCTACACCGACGCCCATAAGTAGAGCGTTTAGAGGGTTGTTGTGAGAGGGCTCGCCGCTTTTGTGATGCGAGGCCGGCTTCAAGCCAGCGGTGTTGCGGCTTTGGCATCCGCCTTACCGCTTTTGAGTTGGTTGGGTGCATCGGTTGTCGCGCTGGTTGTTTTGAGGCGAGGCAATAAAGAAGGCCTATTGGTCTTTCTTTGGGCCTTTCTGCCCTTGGTGCTGGTCTACCAGGCTGGGGGTGACTCGAGCGGTTTGATTGCACTCTTAGGTGCTTTTCTCATGGCACTGGTACTCCGGTTATCGGTGTCCTGGGCACTGACGTTGTATGCAATCGTGGCTGCCGCGGTGGTCGGTAGCTTGGTGTTTATCCAGTTGTCAGAACCGATACTGACGGCCTTTGTAGAGTGGTATTTGGCCGTTATGGAAAGCTTGGCAACAGAGGCCGGATCGCCAGTTGTGACGCCGGTGACGGGCCAACGCCAAGCGATGAGTTATCTGGCCATGGGCCAGGGATATATGATGGTGCTTGCGCTCATGTTGGCGCGATGGTGGCAAAGTGCGTTGTACAATCCTGGTGGTTTTAAGCAGGAGGTCCAGCAGACACGGTTGACGCCCAAAGCGAGTTTGCCATTGGTGCTGGTGATGGCCGGATGCCTGATGACCGAGGGCTTTGGCACTTGGATTGGGGTGGTCAGTCTCCCATTTGTGGTCATTGGCTCGGGGTTGGTGCATTGGATCCTAGGTCGCAGGAACACATCAAGCCAGTGGTATGTGATGTACTACGCGATACTGGTGATGTTTTTTCAGTTAGCGTCAGCCGCGTTAGTCGTGCTCGTCATAGCGGACGGCTTTATAGATTTGAGACAACGAATTAAGTCCAGAGAGGATTAAGTCATGGAAATTATCTTATTAGAAAATGTTGCAAACCTAGGCGGGTTGGGCGATCGAGTGAACGTAAAACCTGGGTATGGCCGGAACTATCTGGTGCCCCACGGTAAGGCTGTGCCAGCGACTGCGACCAATATCGCAGATTTCGAGTCTCGTCGTGCTGAATTACAAAAAGAAGCGGATGCGCAACGTCACGCTGCTGAAACGAGGGCCGCTAAAATTAATGCCCTGTCGATTCGGATTTTGGCCAATGCCGGCGAAGAAGGTAAATTGTTCGGTTCCGTCACGGTTCGCGACATTGCCGATGAAGCAACCAGTGCCGGTGTTGAAATTGATCGCAGCGAAATTCGACTGCCCAGTGGCCCGCTCCGAGAAGTTGGTGAGTATCAGGTCGAAGTCTATTTGCACCCCGAAGTCAGCGCCCATGTGAGTGTGGCGGTTGAGGCTGAGGAAGCGTTCACATCCTAAGACCAATCCTTTAGTCTAAGGATCCCATTCCGTAGAGAGTTCTCCTTGGCCATCGAACTGGATGATCATCAAAATCTGAAAGTTCCGCCTCATTCAATCGAGGCGGAGCGGTCGGTTCTTGGTGGCTTGATGCTGGACAGCCAGGCCTGGGATAGGATTTCAACGCTCATTTCAGAAAACGATTTTTATCGTTCAGAACACCGACCCATATTCAGAGCGATGCAGTGGCTCGTTGGGCAGAACAAACCCCTCGATATTGTAACCTTAGCCGAAACCCTCGAACTTCATGGTGAGCTTGAGTTGGTGGGCGGCCTTGCCTATTTAACGGATCTTGCAACCGGCACCCCGAGCGCCTCAAACGTTGCGGCTTATGCCGAGATTGTTCAAGAACGGGCGACCGTGCGGAAGTTGATCAGCGTGGCCCATGACATCGCGGAAAGTGGCTTTAACCCCCAAGGCCGCGATAGTGCTCGGTTGATTGATGAGGCAGAAAGCAAAGTCTTTAAAATTGGCGATGAGCGGCCGAGCCATGGTGGCCCCGAGTCGGTGAGGCCTTTGCTTGCCAAAGCCATTGAGAAAATTGACGAACTGTATTTGACCAAAGGCGCCCTAACGGGAATCAGCTCCGGATTTCAAGACATCGATAATATTACCAGTGGCTTGCAACCTTCTGATCTGGTGATCGTTGCGGGTCGGCCATCGATGGGAAAAACCGCCTTTATGATGAATATCGCTGAAAGCGCGGTCATCTCAGGCAGTAAGCCGGTCGTCGTTTTTAGCCTGGAGATGCCGTCTAATTCGCTCATTATGCGGATGCTGTCGTCTTTGGGACGAATTGATCAAAGTAAAATTCGAAGTGGACAGCTGGGTGATGATGACTGGCCTCGGTTAACGTCTGCGGTTACGTTACTGAACGATAAGCCTTTGTTTGTCGACGATACACCCGGCTTGACCCCAAATGAGATACGGTCTCGCAGCAGAAGGATTGTTCGCGAACACGGTCAGATTGGCATGATCGTTGTGGACTATTTGCAACTCATGCAGACGTCGGGCACACCGGAAAATCGCGCGACGGAGATTTCTGAAATATCCCGGTCATTGAAGTCCATTGCGAAAGAGTTTGACTGCCCGGTCATCGCAGGTTCTCAGTTAAACCGAAGCCTTGAGCAGCGCACCGACAAGCGGCCTATTATGTCGGATCTCCGTGAATCGGGCGCCATTGAGCAAGATGCAGATCTTATTATGGCGGTTTACCGCGATGAGGTTTATCACGAAGATACGCCAGACCGAGGCATTGCTGAGATCATCATCTTGAAAGCAACGAAATGGCCCGATTGGCCGAAAGAAGCTTGCCTTTATTGGTCAGTACACGAAGTTTGAAGATCTCGCGAGAGACTATGACGACAAAACCTATCCCGTAATTGACTTGGTTGACGGTTTTAATTTCCAACAAGCGAAGCTAGCAGCGCCAAACAGTAAGGTTCTGGCTGTGGTCAAGGCCAATGCCTACGGCCATGGCTTAGAGGAGTCAGTAAAAGCAATCAAGAGTGCTGAGCTGCAGTCGCCAGAGTTCGAGAAGCGGTCGAATTGCGGATGGCTGGCATCAACCATCCGATTTTGTTGCTTGAGGGTGTTTTCGATCAAGCGGGGGCTCGGCAAGCTGAACAATACGACCTGGATGTGGTGCTGCATCAGCCCTATCAGCTTGAATTGGTCAAACCTACCAACCTTAAAGTTTGGTTGAAACTCGAAACTGGCATGCACCGACTGGGTTTGAGCACAGACTTTGTTAGGAGCTGTGTCGAAGTATTGCCCGAAGCTCGAGTTTTAGGGGTGATGAGTCATTTTTCTGATGCCGATCAGCCGAGCTTACAAAAAAATACCGATCAGCTCGAGATCCTTCTGGCCCAGGCAGCGCTATTGGGTTTGCCGGTGAGTATGGCCAACTCCGCGGGGATTCTTGCTGGGCTTGGAACGGACTGTGATTGGATCCGACCTGGGATCATGCTGTATGGCGCCAATCCCTATCTGGACCAAGCGGTGTCACTGCGCCCGGCCATGTCGCTCACCGCGCCGGTGATTGCGATCAATGCGTTGCGTGCGGGCGACGCGGTTGGCTATGGCAGTACTTGGCGCGCCACAAGCGCCTGTACCGTTGCGGTTCTGGCCATCGGGTATGCCGACGGTTATCCCCGCCAGATCCAGCCTGGAACCCCGGTTTGGCTCAATGGGCAGCGGGAAACCATCCTCGGCCGACTGTCGATGGACATGATGAGCATTTCGGTGACGTCGAAGGCGCCACCCTTGATTGGCGATCGCGCCAGCTTTGGGGTGAGGATTTGCCGATTGAAGAAATTGCACAACAGGCTGGGAGCCTGCCCTATGTGTTGATGTGTGCTTTGGGCCCAAGAGTTACCCGAAGTTATCATGAGTCGCCAAATGTGAGCCGATAATCGTGAAAAAATCGAAAATAGCCTTTGTTTGTCAGGATTGCGGATCCGAGTACACCAAATGGCAAGGTCAATGTCATGATTGCAATGCTTGGAATACGCTCAAGCAAATCCAATTGGGCAACGCTCGAAGTGAACGTCGCCGCGAGGGTTATACCGGGGCATTAGAAGCGGTGCAAACCTTAGGCGAGGTGGCATTGGCCGAGCAGCCGCGGCTGGCCTCTTCCTCGGACGAGTTTAATCGGGTGTTGGGCGGCGGTTTGGTGGCAGGTTCTGCCGTGTTGATCAGCGGTTCGCCCGGCGCGGGCAAGAGTACCTTACTCATTCAAATTATGTGTGAGTTGGCCAAGACCCAGAGCTGTTTGTACGTCACGGGTGAAGAAAGCTTGGCGCAGATTGCAATGCGGGCAAACCGGCTGCGCCTGCAAACGGATCGCCTCAAGGTCATGTCCCAAACCAGTGTTGAAGCCATTGCGGCCATTTGGGACCAAGAGCGTCCCAATGTGCTCGTGATCGACTCGATTCAGGTGATGCAAAGTGACCTGATCGAATCGTCGCCAGGTAGCGTGACCCAGGTCAGAGAGACCGCCGCGCTACTGATTCAAAAAGCAAAGCAAACCGGCACGATCTTAATTCTCGTTGGTCATGTCACCAAAGACGGGAATCTTGCGGGCCCCCGGGTGCTCGAGCATATGATCGATTCTTTTTTAATGTTAGAAGGCGATGCCGACGGTCGATACCGCACCCTGCGATCTATCAAGAACCGCTTTGGTGCGGTGAATGAGTTGGGTATTTTTGCGATGACCGATCAGGGGCTCAAGGATGTGGCGAACCCATCGGCGATTTTCCTAAACCGGGCGGAAATCGATACCCAGGCAGTATCGTGATGGCCATTTGGGAAGGCACCCGACCGCTATTGGTCGAGGCCCAGGCCTTGGTTGACCAAAGTGCTTTTTCAAATCCCCGCCGGGTCGCGGTTGGTTTTGAGCAAAACCGTCTGGCCATGCTGCTTGCGGTATTGAGCCGCCATGGTGGCCTTCAAGTTGCCGATCAAGATGTTTACATCAACGCTGTCGGCGGCATCCGGGTGGATGAAACCAGTAGCGATCTTGCCGTTTTGATGGCGGTCGTTTCCAGCTTTCGCAATCGCGCGCTGCCGCGGGATTTAATTTGTTTTGGTGAGGTCGGGCTATCGGGTGAGATCAGGCCGGTTCCCAATGGCCAGGAGCGTTTGCGCGAGGCAGCCAAGCACGGCTTTACTCGAGGCTTGGTACCAAAAGGGAACTACCCGAAACAGCCGATCAAGGGCATGGAACTCAAAGCCGTTAGCCAGTTGTCCGATGCGCTGTCAGCGGTCGGTGATTGGTTGTAATCAGCTCGCAAGCTTCTTATAACGCACCCGAGTTTCTGCGCCTAGGCGGCGCTTTTTGTCTTCCTCGTAGTCTTCAAAATTGCCCTCAAACCACTCAACATGAGCCTCACCCTCAAAAGCCAGAATATGTGTGCAAATCCGGGAGATGACCACAGCGCAGCCGGCAAAATCAACCAGAGCATCTTCCAGCGCCCGTAGGGTTTCCACGTCTAAATCGTTGGTCGGTTCATCGAGAAGCAAGACATTGCCACCCGCACGCAGCAATCGCGCCATATGCACCCGGTTGCGTTCCCCGCCCGACAGCAAACTGACCCCAGTTTTTGCTGGTCTGCGCCTTTAAAGTTAAAGCGGCCGACATAGGATCGAGAGGGGGTCTCATATTTACCAATCCGTATAATTTCGTTGCCTTCAGAAATTTCTTCCCAAACCGTATGGTCGTCGTTGAGCGAATCGCGGCTTTGGTCGACAAAACCGAGTTGAACGGTCTCGCCCAGTGTTATTGTGCCGGCATCGGGTTGGTCCTGACCGCTAATCATGCGGAATAGGGTGGACTTACCGGCGCCGTTGCCCCCAATAATGCCAACGATACTGCCTTTGGGAATGGTTAAGTTGAGATCGTTGATGAGCAATCGATCCTCGAACCCTTTTGAAACATTGTTGATCTCAAGCACCTGGTCACCGAGTCTGGGGCCGGGTGGAATGTATAGCTCTTGGGTTTCGTTTCGGGACTGGAAATCTTGCGAATTGAGCTCTTCAAACCGAGACAATCGCGCTTGGTTTTTTGCTTGGCGGGCTTTGGGCTGGGAGCGCACCCACTCTAGTTCGGCTTTGATGGTTTTCTGGCGGGCATGCTCTTGGCGCTGTTCTGTCGCCAGGCGTTTGTCTTTGGCTTCAAGCCACGCCGAATAGTTGCCTTCATAGGGAATGCCGTGCCCTCGGTCGAGTTCAAGAATCCAACCCGCGGCATTGTCCAAGAAGTATCGATCGTGGGTAATGGCGACCACGGTGCCTGGGAACTCGGTGAGAAATTGTTCAAGCCAGCCGACACTTTCTGCATCAAGGTGGTTGGTGGGTTCATCTAACAACAGCATGTCCGGGTTGGACAAAAGCAGACGGCAAAGTGCGACGCGTCGTTTCTCGCCGCCAGAGAGGGTGTCAACGCTACTTGTAAAGGGGGGTAGTCGTAAGGCATCGGCCGCGACTTCAATTTTGCGCTCAAGGTCCCAGCCGTCAACCGCATCGATTTTCAATTGTAATGCGCCTTGTCGATCGAGCAGTTCGGTCATTTCGTCATCGGTCATGGGTTCGGCAAATCGATCGCTAATGGCGTTGAACTCATCCATCAAATCTTTGATTTCGCGCACGCCGTCTTCAACGTTACCCAGCACGTCTTTACTGGAATCCAATTCGGGTTCTTGGGGTAGATAGCCTATTTTGAGGTCGGGCTGGGGCCGCGCTTCCCCTAAGTGCTCCTGGTCAAGTCCAGCCATAATGCGAAGCAGGCTGGATTTACCAGAGCCGTTAAGACCCAACACGCCAATCTTTGCGCCTGGAAAAAACGACAGAGAAATGTCTTTTAAGATGATGCGATTTGGGGGTACGACCTTACCCACGCGAGACATAGTGAAGACGTATTGTGCCATGAGAGAGTCCCTTAAAGGTTCAGCAGTTAACGTGATTGAAGACGAATTGGGGCGCCCTTTTAGGGCCAATGAGCGCGCCCAGCGTTATTCAGCAAGGCAGGCATGAGGGGCAATTCTCGCATATTTTTGAATCTTTTTAAGGTTGTCACGTGGGTCATCTCAAGATGGGCGTTATCAAACTGTTTCATTCAGCCCGACGGCCCGGTTGATCGGCTTGATGCGTTAGATTTGCTGCGCCGACATCGCGCTGAGCAATATTTAACTTGCGGCCAGTCCTTGCGCCATTTTTTTCGCCAAGCAAAGACGAGGCCGCAGCAGGCGCAGTGTTTTGTGGGCAATTGAGTCTTTTGGTGCGCCATACGAAATCGGGCTCAGAGTTGCGTGGTTTAAGAATCTGTAGGTTGTGATGATCGCATGGACGCATTCTTTCTTGCAGGGTCCATTGCAAGGCGCGCGGTTGTTCGTCCCTACAGGGCCCAGCTCTGCGCTGAGGTGTTCGGTTCCGTTGACGCTGTCGTGCACAAGGCGTTCCTGGAAACCTTTAAATGGTGACTAAAAATTCTTCAGTGAGATCAAGGCCGATCTTAAATCCGAAGGACGCGGTGGTTTGATCACCTTGATCACGTTATTATCTATTGGTCTGTCTCTCATGCGCGTCTATCGAAGTGAGTCCATCATGATCAGTATTTCTGAAGTTTTACCCGAAATGATTGCAACGATTGTTGGGGTTGGCCTAGGTGGTATGGGCGCGCTTTACAACAGTCGCCGGCAAGTAAATGAGGTTAAGGAAAAGCGGGCCAAGATATTTTTAAAAAACCTTGAAAGTGAAATCGCGGAAAACATCCAGGTTGTTAACCTTGCTTTACATAGCTATCTCTATACGGACTATGGTAAGTCTTTCTACTTGGGATCAATCGCTTGGGATACGGCAACCGCGAGCGGTGATTTAGCCGATATTTTGGGCATTGATCTTGCTGATACGATCGAAAACCAATACCGAATCTTTTTCAGGCTTCGTTATTATGTGGATTTGATGACGCAACTGTGGTTTGCGCCGACTGAGATTGATGGCCGTGCTGAAATTCAAGAAGGCTTTAAGAACCGGATTATTACCAACCTCAAGCAAGCTGCCGAGCATTTTTCGGAAGTTCAGGTAGCGATTGACGAAGCAAAAAAATTGATTGCAGTGAGGGATCCAGCATCGGGTGAGCGCTAACGCGCCATCCGTTGAGACTGGTTCTGTTGTGGAGTTGTAAATGTTTTGTCCTTTTTGCAGTCATAGCGAAACCAAAGTGAACGACAGTCGTTTGGTGGCCGAAGGCCATCAAGTGCGAAGGCGTCGGGAATGCTTGGCTTGTGGTGAGCGCTTCACGTCGTTTGAATCGGCAGAACTGATGATGCCTCGGGTGATTAAGTCTGACGGCAGTCGGGAACCCTTTAATGAAGAAAAACTCCGCTCTGGCCTGATGCGCGCCCTTGAAAAGCGTCCGGTGAGCCTAGAAGGCGTGGAAGCGGTACTTTCCCGGATTAAAAGTGCGCTGCGGGCAACCGGTGAGCCAGAACTCAAGAGCCTAGAACTCGGCGAGCTGGTTATGAATGAGCTGAGGGTCTTAGATGAAGTGGCGTATGTGCGTTTCGCGTCGGTCTACCGCAGCTTCCAAGATATCGATGAATTTAAGCGTGAAATTGACTCAATGGGTAAAAATAACCGCAAGCGTGCGGCGAAAAAACCAGCCTCTAGTAAGCCGAAGTGATGGATCAAACATTTTTGGCGCAAGCTTTTCGTCTGGCGCAACAAGGCCGATTTACCACAGATCCTAATCCGCGGGTTGGTTGCGTCTTGGTGCGTGATGGTCGGGTGATAGGTGAAGGGTTCCATCAGACCGCGGGTGGCCCCCATGCCGAGGCCGAGGCCCTCGCCAATGCAACCGAATCGGTTACTGGCGCAACCGCCTATGTCACCTTGGAGCCGTGTAGCTATCATGGCCGAACGCCGTCCTGCGCCCAGGCATTAATCAAGGCTGGGGTTGCGCGGGTTGTTGCCGCCGCGCCAGACCCCCACGCTAGAAATAGAGGCACTGGATTCGACCTACTCGAAGCCGCGGGGATTGAGGTCATTCGAGACGGTGACCTCGAGGGTGCTCGGGCGTTGAATCCTGGGCATGAAAAGACCCACAGCGAGGGCAAGCCCTATGTTCGGTTGAAGCTCGCCGCGACCCTAGACGGTTTTACCGCGTTGCCGAATGGCGAGAGCCAGTGGATTACGTCGCCCGCAGCCAGGCTCGAGGTTCAAAGATTGCGCGCCCAAAGTTCTGCGATTGTGACCGGTGCCAATACAGTGCTCACGGATGATCCAGAACTCACCGTCCGAGATCCTCGAATAGACCCGAATTACAGCGACCTTATTTTATCTCGGCCAAAACCGGTCTATGTTTTAGATAGTCAAAGTCGGACAGCGCTCGCTGCCAAAGTCTATGGGAACCCTTTGGCCCGTCAGGTCTGCGGGTTAGAGGCGCTCAATCCCCATCCCAATGCGCTCAAAACCAAACTCAATGCCAACGGTCAGATCGACTTGCCGCTTTTTTTTGAAGCGCTGGCGGCGAAAGGCGTTTTGGAAGTTTTAGTGGAATGCGGGCCGACCCTGGCGGGTGCGGTCATGCAAGCGAACTTAGTCGATGAATTGGTGTTGTTTTTAGCGCCGAAGTTTATGGGTGCGGGTAAGCCGTTACTTCAACTTCCAGAACTTGATAAGATGAGCGACCTGCGCGGCTGGTCGCTCAGCGATACGCGCAGGATTGGACCCGATTTAAAGTTGGTTTTAAAACCCGACTGATCCCAACTGTTCAAAGGACGACTCAGGCATGACCCGATTAATTGAAGGCGATTTGGTGGCCAGTACCGCTGGGATTACGATCGTTGTTGCACGATTTAATGAGTTGATCGTTGAAAGCTTGTTGAATGGCGCGCTCACGGCGCTCAAGCGGCATGGTGTCCAAGACAAACACATAACGGTTGTGAAAGTACCAGGGGCTTTTGAGATTCCACTCGCGGCGCAACTTGCGGCGGAACAATCGGATTGTGCGGCGGTGATTACGTTAGGGGCCGTGATTCGGGGCGGTACACCGCATTTTGACTATGTCGCCGGTCAAGCGGCGAGTGGCGTGACCGCGGTTGCATTAAAAACGGGTAAGCCGGTGGTCTTTGGCGTGCTCACGACCGATACCATCGAGCAAGCGATTGAACGCGCTGGGACCAAAGCGGGTAATAAGGGCGCAGATGCCGCGATGACTGCTCTTGAGATGATCAATCTCATAAGAAAAATGGCATGAAATCCACCCCATCCGCTCGGCACAGAGCCCGAAAGCTCGCGGTTCAAGCGTTATATCAGCTCCACTTTCTGGAGAGTTCTCCCAGTCAAGTGATCAAAGAGTTTCTTGAAGACAATGATTTGAAACGGGCTGATGTGGCCTATTTTGAAGCGTTGGTGTTGGGGGTCAGCCAACAAAAGGCCGCGCTTTGGCTTCAGATCAGCGAATTGCTTGATCGCGAACCCGGGCAAATTGATCCGGTCGAAAAGAGCATTCTGCTGCTCGGCGCCTTCGAACTGTCAGCTCACATCGAAATTCCCTTCAAGGTTGTGATTACCGAATCGGTCGACCTGGCCAAAATCTTTGGTGCAACAGACAGCTATAAGTACGTGAATTCGATTTTGGATCGCTTGGCCATGACCTTTCGGTCGATTGAAGTCGGTGCACTGCGGGTTCGATGAGCCTCTCTGAATTTGAAATTATTGATCGATACTTTACGCCCCTAGGACAATGGCAGGGCCTGCATACGGTGCTCGGACCGGGTGATGATTGCGCTGTTTTAAGCCCGCCTATGGGTCATCAGCTCTGCGTGTCATCGGATACGTTCATCGAGGGCGTCCATTTCCCAGTTGGCGCCGAAGGGGCGCTCGTCGCGCGCAGAACGCTTGCGGCAGCGGTGAGTGATCTTGCTGCGATGGGTAGTGAACCCCTTGCCGTGACCGGCGCGCTCACCCTGGTTGTGGCCTTGCCCGATTGGTTGGCCTCATTTTCTAATGCCTTGTCCGGATTGATAACCGATTGGCAGTTACCACTGGTTGGCGGCAACATCAGTCGTGGCCGTGAGCTCTCCTTGACCTGGACGGTTATAGGCTCAGTGCCAACCGGTGCGTATGTCACCCGCAGTGGCGCGTCGGCCGGCGAGGACATTTACGTCAGCGGTTGGCCGGGTCGAGCGGGCCTTGCCTTGTCAAAGATTTTGTCCGGCCAACAACCTGCGGCTAACCTCGCCAAACATTATCTCGCGCCAGAGCCGCGGCTGTTGTTAGGCCAGCACCTACGGGGTCTGGCGTCAGCAATGATTGATGTTTCTGATGGGGTTTTGGCAGACCTGCTGCATTTGTTGGACAGCAGCGCACTCGGGGCTTGTTTGAATGCGCAGGCTATGGCTTTTGATGAGCTGTTGCAGTCTACTGCTGAGAGCCCAGGGGCTGCGCTGAAGCACTTTCTAACCGCTGGTGACGACTACGAACTGTGTTTTATGGCGCCCGCCACGGCGCGTGCAGAGATCGAACGGTTGTCGCTGAAACTGTCGCTCCCGCTCACCCGCATTGGCGTGACAAAAGCTGAACCAGGGGTCGCGTTCGAGAATCTGCCGGAGGCGGTCACTGAGTCGGCGTTGATCAAAGCGGCCGGATACCGGCATTTCTCATGACGCCAACGTTTACCCATTTGTTAAAAAGCCCAACGCTCATGTTGGCGTTAGGCTTTGGCTCGGGGCTTGTTAAGAAAGGGCCTGGTACCGCGGGCAGTGTGGTGGGCTTGCTGGTTTATTGCGCGATGGCGCAGCTGCCTCCAGGCGTTTATGTGGGCTTGGTTGCCGTTGGTTTTGTCGGTGGCATTTGGGTTTGTGGCCGGGCTGCCGCGCGTCTTCAAATCAAAGATCCCGGTTGTATTGTTTGGGATGAAATCATCGGGATGTTGATCGCCTGCTGTTTCGTGCCGTTAGAGCCAATTTGGTTGCTGTTGGCCTTTGGCTTGTTTCGATTGTTCGATATCGTCAAGCCATGGCCGATCGGTTGGTTGGATAAACACGTCGATGGTGGTCTTGGGATTATGCTCGACGATATTGCTGCTGGCCTTATAACCGCATTACTAATGGCTGCGCTGCGCGTCGCTGGGTGGTTGTGATGTTGTGGGATAGCCCTACCCCGTGCATTGCACCCGACTAATCGGATTCTATCTGGGGGTCACGATGAAAATCCATCAAGTCTACACACAGAGTGCGTTAGATAACTTTACCTACGTTATCGAGCTCAAGGACGGTAGCGCCATTGCGATAGACCCCTGGGATGATGCCATTACTAATCGGCTGCTAAAGGATAATGGCCTCAGTCTTAAGGCTATTATTAATACCCATGAGCACTGGGATCATACCCGGGGCAACGAGGCTCTGGTGGCGGCCCATCAGTGCGAGGTTTGGGCCCACAAAAATGGGGAAGGTAAAATTCCCGGTATGACTCGCGCGTTAACCGCGGGTGAAACCATTGAGCTCGCGCCGGCCGTTGTCATGACGGTCATGGACACGCCAGGTCATACTTTTGCGCATCTTTGTTTTTTGATTACAACCGGTGGTGAGCCAGAAGCCGTGTTCACCGGCGATACTTTATTTAACGCCGGTGTGGGCAATTGTCATAATGGCGGTAGCCCTGAAGCACTTTACCAAACGGTTCGAGCGCAGTTTCACACACTGAGTGACGCGGTGATTGTTTATCCCGGCCACGATTATTTGGAAAATAACTTGCGCTTTACCCTGCACCTTGAGCCGAGCAACACGGTTGCGACACAGTGGCTAGGTCGGGTTGCGGGCAATGACCCTGGCCAATTGCAGACCCTAACAACGATAGGCGATGAGCGATCAATCAACGCGTTTTTCAGATTGGGCAGCGAGGAGATTCGTCAGAATCTTGCGCTCGACAATGCCAATGATGAGGCCACTTTCCTCGCGCTGAGGAAGCGTCGAAACGATTGGTAGTCACCATGGACCGGTGTAATCAAAAGGAGTGTTAACAGATGCTACCTGTTTGTTTTGTTCTAGGGGCCGGCGCCGGCATTGGCGGTACCGTTGGTGGGCATTTTGCCAAAGCTGGATACCATGCGGTGCTGGCGCGTCGCAGTAATGAGGCCGGTTTGCAGACCCTGATTGATGGCATACAGGACAGCGGTGGTGCGGCTTCTGGCTTTTTAATGAATGCGGTTGAAGAAAATGTTATCGAGGAGCGGGTTTCGATGATCGAGCGCGACATCGGCCCGATCGACACCGTCGTCTATAACCTCGGCGCGCAGATTGGCTCCAGGCGCTTGGAAGACACCTCTTACAAGGCTTTTGAAATGGGTTGGCGGATGGCAACGTTTGGCCTGTTTCGACTGGCTCAAGCTGTGGTGCCCGCAATGCGCGCGCGGGGTCACGGCACAATACTCGTGACCTCAGCAACGGCCGCGGTCCGAGGGAATCAGGGGCAGCACTCTCATGCGGCCGCAATGGGTGGCCGGCGGATGTTGTGTCAATCCTTAAATGCCGAGCTTTCCGGCGATGGCATACATGTGGCGCACATTGTGATTGATGGGGCGGTGGATGCACCGGATACCCTTGGCAAAATGTTGGGCGCGGAGCAGTTTCAGGCGCTCCGTGAATCCAAAGGGATGGGCCATGATGGTTTGATGCTGCCCGAGAAAATTGCCGAGACCTATCTGCATTTGGCGCAGCAACATCGTTCTGTTTGGACCCACGAACTCGACCTCCGCGCCTTCACTGATCTAGCTTGGTGGAATCACTAAGCGTGTCTAAGGCCGGGTCTGGGGTGCACGGGCCAGATTAATCATTGCGCCACAAAAAGTGGTGGAGCGAGACATGCAAAAAGAATTGGTAATCACGTTTGTTGGCGATGACCGACCTGGGATTGTTCAGGATATGAGCCAGCGGGTGACGGCTCGGGGGGGTAATTGGTTAGAAAGCCAGATGACCCGTCTGGCGGGTAAGTTTGCTGGGGTTGCCCGGGTCAGCGTTCCGGATACTGTGTTTGCTGGTTTGGTACAGGACCTAGAGTCGATGCCGGGGATCTCGGTGATGCTGGAAGCGCCAACGGAAAGCCCAGAAGATTTACAGGCGTTATCGTTTGTCCTGAGTATTATTGGCCCCGATCGCCCAGGCATACTCAGTGAGGTTTCCGGGGCGCTGCTCGGAAAAGGGGTGAATGTGGTCGAGCTTGAGACCCGTGTTGGCCCTGCGCCGATGACCGGCGATCAAACCTTTTTTGCCGAGGCCAAGATTTTAGTGCCCGCTTCCGTTTCGATGACGGTGCTCCAAGATCAGCTCAACGAGATTGCGGACGCCCTCGCCTTGGATATTCGTTTGGAATGATGTGGGATTACGTGGCACAGTTTAAATCTGCGGGATGATCACGAATCGTCTATCGACGTGAGTCGCACGCTCGGCAATTGTTAATTTCTGGAAACCATTATGAATCCCGCGTTACAACCTTTAACCCCGATCAAAACCAGCTTTCTGAAATCTATCCGGATGTTGCGGCAGAGCTATCGGAATCCTTTGGAGCATGGCCAGGCGTTACAGGCAGAACACGGCAACGTGGTGATGCAGAAGACCGGCCGCATGCAGATGGTGCACCTGTTTGGCGCCGATGCGCACCAGCTCTGCTTGCTCAACCCAGACCAAATTCTGTCAAATAAGAAAGCTTGGGATATGATCATTGGACGGATATTTCCCAATGGATTGATGCTGCGTGACGGTGAGGACCATCGCTATCATCGCCGGCTGATGCAAGCGGGTTTTAAGAGCCACGTCATGCAGCAGTATCGTGCTGCCATGCTGCCGCAAATCCAGTCGGCGCTTGGCCACTGGCATGACCCCTTGGCACCTGGCCCAACCCAAACCTTTTCTAAATTCAAACAGCTTACGCTGGATTTAGCGGCGACCATTTTCTTGGGCATGGATTTGGGTGCTGATGCGGCGCGCATCAATCGCGCCTTTGAAACCACGGTTGCTGCGTCGATGCCCAGAGTCCCGATCCCAATTCCCGGCAACCTGCTTTGGCGGGGAATTCGTGCCCGGGCCGAGATGGTCGCGTATTTTCACTCCCAGATCGCGGAAAAACGTGCGGGTGACGGCCAGGATATGTTTTCTTTATTGTGCCGGGCAGAAGATGAGTTGGGTGATCGTTATACGGATCAGGAAATTGTCGACCATATGATTTTTCTCATGATGGCGGCTCATGACACCACGACCAGTACGCTCACCAGCATGACCTATCTGCTCGCAAAACATCCGGCCTGGCAGCAAAAATTGTTCGAAGCCAGTCAACCGCTAACCGCAGACGCGTCAAAGGATGCATTAAGTGAAATGACCTTGCTGGCGGCGGTAATGAAGGAGGCCCTTCGCCTGTATCCGCCACTATCAACGCTGCCTAAATATAGTTTGAAGGCGTTTGCCTTTGAGGGTTATGAGATTCCGGCGGGATCAATGGTGATAACTTACCCGATTCACACCCATTATATGGCTGACTATTGGGATGAGCCCTATGCGTTCAAACCCGAACGGTTCTTGGCGGAGCATAAAAAGACAGATCAACATCCCTACAGTTTTGTACCGTTTAGTGGTGGCGCGCACATGTGCATTGGCCTTCACTTTGCGGAGATGCAGGTTAAGCTGGTCATGAACGAAATGTTGCAGCGTTACCGTTGGTCAGTGCCCGAGGGCTATGAAATGCCGGTGCAGCAATCACCGATTTCAAAACCCAAGGATGGATTGCCCATTGTCTTTGAAGCGCGGTGACGTTCAGGCGGTTGTAAACCCATTCTTCTAGACCGCAAGGAGGTCCGTCATGCTCACTTGGTCCCACGCTGTACTGTATGTGCAAAATCTTCAAACAATGTTGCAGTTTTATTGCGAGGTCTTAGGGTTTGAAGTAACCGACCGAGGACCCCTGGCAGAAGGCGCGCCAGAGATTGTGTTTCTGAGCCAGGATCCAAGTGAACACCACCAGTTGGCCATGGTGGCAACGCGTCAAGATGCAGCGCCCTCAAATTCAGTTAATCACTTTGCCTTTCGGGTTGCTGGCTTCAGTGAGCTTCAAGCGTTTCACGACAAGTTAAAAGCGGTCAGTGGGCTGATGCTTAATCCGTTGTCCCATGGCAATACACTGTCGTTTTACTTTAATGACCTGGAAGGCAATGGCATTGAGATCTTTTGGGAAACGCCTTGGCATGTGGCGCAACCCCAGGGCAAGCCTTGGGATCCAAGCATGGCGGAAGCGGAGGCTTTGATTTGGTTACAAGAAACATTTGGCCATGATCCGAGTTTCGAACCCGTCGCGGACTACCAATCACGGCGACGGGCAGCACAAGGTCTTTGATGGCAAAGCGCTATTGAGCGCGCCCGTGAAAGCGGGCGGCTCGAGCAAAACCACGTGAACGAGATTGGTTTAAGGTTCCGCAGGAGGGATTAAGTGACACCATGAAGCAATTAAACGTGTTGATTGTTGGGGCCGGCATTGGCGGGCTCACCCACGCCTTGTGCTTGAGTCGCGCCGGCCATCGGGTGACGGTCCTTGAAGCCAATCCTGACGCCGAATTTGTGGGAGCGGGCATACAAATCTCACCCAATGCGACCAAGGTCTTGCAGCACATTGGACTCGGGCCTGGACTTGCGTTGACTGCGAGCCTGCCAGCGTCCTCGGCCTTTCGGCATTGGCGCTCTGGGGCCCTGATTTATCAGACGCAGCTGGGTTCAGAAATGAACGAACGGTTTGGGGCGCCCTATTACCATCTGCTGCGGTCCGACTTAATGCGTTTGCTGATTGACGCGGCTGAACAAGATCCTCGGATTGATCTTAGATTCGGGGTCAAGGTGCTCGATTTTAAACTCGATGGCGATGCGGTCTTACTCCAAAGCGCTGAACAGACGTTTACCGGACAGGTCTTGGTGGGTGCTGATGGCATTCATTCGAGCATCCGCGAGCGGCTCTTTGGGGATCAGCCGCCAAGGTTCACGGGCCAAGTTGCTTGGCGGCTATTAGTCCCCGCAGCGGGCCTCAAGGCCGGCTCGATTTCGCCGGCGGTGACGGTTTGGTGGGGGCCGGGTCAGCATTTTGTTCACTACAATGTCGGGCAAGGGGATTGGGTAAATTGTGTCTGCGTGTTAGAAAAAAAACAATGGACCCAGGAGTCCTGGACCCAACCGGGCAACCGCTGCGAGGTCGCGCAAGATTTTAAGGGCTGGCATCCGATTATTTCGGAGTTAATTGCTGCCTCTGATGCGTCACAGATTTATCAATGGGCGCTGTTTGATCGGCCTGAACTGCCAAGCTGGGGAACGGGCCCGGTGACCCTGTTAGGCGATGCCTGTCACGCAACCTTACCGTTTATGGCTCAAGGTGCGGCCATGGCCATTGAGGATGCGTTGGTTCTCAGCCGTTGTTTGAGCGAAGGCACGCAGATCAAGACCAGTTTGAAGCGGTATGAGACCCTGCGAAAACCCAGAACGGCTTACGTCCAGCGGGCATCGAAAAGGAATGGGCGCGTCTTTCATGCGCGGGCGCCATTCACCTGGCTTCGAAACCGAGTGACCCCTTGGGCGGGGCAACAAACGATGGATCGCCTATACGGCTATGACGCCTTAGCGGCAGTCTGAGCCAATTTAATAAACCAAACCAAAACCAAACCAAACCAAACCAAACGGAACTTCGGCGAGGGCGGTGGATTTTGGCGGATGATTATTAGGTGCCATCAACGCGCCCGTGATGGATCGTCCCTCAGGGCGGTGTCGAACCAAACCCATTGTCTGGGTTGCCTGAGGCAACCGGCAACCGCTGGATTGGTCGAGAACGCCCCCATGAACGGATCGGCTGACAGGTTTGATGGGGCGTCATCAGGCGCGCAGGCGTCACCCTGCTGAATTGATCGGGAAAGATCGCTGAATCTCGATGTTGCGTCGCTCATTTTTTAACGTTTGGTCAATCACGATTTGCAACCAGATCCGCTCTCTATCAATATGGAGAGGGGCTGAATCAAAGTCGTCGTTGTTAGGCCCGCTAAAAACAGTGCCCGTTTTGAACAACCCCGGGACCAACCGGGGGGTTTTGAGTCAGGAGAGATCAATGCAAGTCGTGTTTACCGAAGACCAAGCGCAATTTAAACGCGTTGTGCATCGATTCTTTGATACCCACAGCACAACGACCGCGGTTCGTGGGCTTTCCGAAACCGAAACAGGTTTCGATCCATTGGTTTGGGCGCAGCTGAGCGAAACCTTGGGGTTATCTGGCACGCATCTGTCAGAGGAATATGGCGGACATGGCTTTGGTCCGGTTGAGTTGGGCATCATTCTTGAAGAGATGGGACGAACCCTCTACTGCGGTCCTTTTTTTTCATCCGCCGTCATGGCAGGTTACGCACTTGAACGCTTTGCCGATGAAGCCGCGAAAATTGAAAGACTGCCACAGATTGCGGACGGGTCGATCCGCGCAACGCTGGTCTTAGATGATCTGAATCACCCGAGTCAGGTGGGGCGTTTGATCCAGGCGAATGAGGCCGGAGCGTTAACGGGGTCAGCCCCGATTGTTTTGGATGGCTGCACGGCCGAGGACTTCATCATCGTGGCGCGCAATGGCGCAGGCTTAGGGCTTTATGCCCTGCCAAGGCTTTCTGAGGGCGTAACAGCTGTGGCCCAAGAGTCGATCGATATGACCCGTAAAGTGGCGCGCGTTACCCTGCAATCAGCCAAGGCGACCAAGATCGGCGATGTGACGTCGCAGGATTTGAATCGGTTTTGGGACTTAACCAGCGTTGCCTTGGCCCACGAGATGATTGGGGGGGCGGCAAGGTTGTTGGATGAAACGGTTGAATACACCAAAGGTCGTTACCAGTTTGGTCGGCCAATTGGCTCGTTTCAGGCCTTAAAACATCGCTGCGCTGACTTATTAATGAGCCTCGAGTTCGCCAAAGCGGCGACCCACTATGCAGGATTTTGTTTGGCGGCAAGTGATGCCGAAACGATTTACCCGAGTATGGCGAAGGCGATGGCAGCAGATTGTTTTATGGAGATGGCGCGTGCGGCCATTCAGCTCCGGGGCGGCATTGGTTTTACCTGGGAGAACGACACCCACCTTTGGTTTAAACGGGCAAAATGCGACGAGGTGTTGCTGGGCGCACCCCACCGGCATCGTGCCCGAATGATCGATATCCTACAGGAGGCCAAAGATGTCGCATGATTGGATAAAGGTCGAGCTTGATCGCTTTTTAGACGCTGAATTTTCGCCAGATCTATCCCTGATCGAGTGGCGAAAACGCCTTGTTTCGGCGGGTTGGGCGGCACCAAGTTGGCCAGAAGATAGTTTTGGTCGAGGCTTTTCCCAGGCCGAAGCGTTGGTTGTATCACGCGTTTTTGCTGACCGGCGAATTGTCGGCGCGGCCCAAGTGGGCCCGCGGCGCCTGGCGGCTGAAACCATTCTTGCCCATGGTTCTAACGAACAAAAGCAGCGTTATTTACCAAAGATTCTGACCGGTGAGCACGCTTGGTGCCAGCTGTTTAGCGAGCCAGGCAGTGGCTCGGATTTAGCCGGCGCCTCAACCCGAGCCGATCGAAAGGCCGATCACTGGCTCATCAACGGTCAAAAAGTCTGGAATACCAGCGCCCATCATGCCGATTTTGGTATCTTGGTTGCGCGCTCGAATTGGGACCTCCCGAAGCATCAGGGTCTGTCTTATTTTTTGATTGATATGCGTCAGCCTGGCGTCGAGGTTCGACCTTTAAAGCAGATGAATGGCCATGCCTCTTTTAATGAGGTGTTTTTAACCGATGCTCGGGTGCCGCTCGATGATCTGATGGGCGGCGAGGGCCACGGCTGGGCGGTTGCAACCACCACCTTGTCAATTGAGCGCCAAGGCTTTGCCCGGGGCCGCAGCCAGGGTGTGCCGGCTTCGGCTTCCGCTGGCAGAATTTATGAAGAGCTCGCGCGGGAACTCGAGATCGATAATGAGCCTTACACCTGGTATCCCCAACGCGAAGGCCGGCCGGATTTAATTTTGCAGCGGGCTCAAGAAACCGGCGCCATTGAAGACGATGCGGTTCGTCAAGAAATGGCGAAATTATTTTGTTTGACCGAGGCTGCGCGAATTTCAGCCGATCGGGTTGCGGCCTACCAAAAATCCGGCGGCCAGGGCGTGCTACCCGCTGGGTCGATTGGCAAGCTTGGCGCCAGTGTGATTGCAAGACAAGCGGCCCATGTCCACACCATGATCTCGGGCGCAAGCGCGATGTTGAGCGGCCCTGAGTCCGCGGCTGACGGCCTCATTGCCGAAACCTTAATTTCCGTTCCGGCGATATCGATTGCGGGTGGCACCGATGAGATTCAGCGCAATATTATTGCCGAGCGGGTGCTTGGGATGCCGAAAGAGCAACGGATGGATACCGGGCCATTCCGCGAGATTCCGCGCAATGCGCAATAGGGCACAACGAGTATGGGGCCGGAGACTGAGATCTTCTCAGCACGGTTTTTTGAGTTTTAGGATTAAAAAAGGAGCGTCAAATGAGTTTTAAAGGAATAGACCACGTCGTGGTTCGCGTTGGGGATATCGAGGCCGCCGTTGCCAATTATAATAAGATCTTGGGTATTGAGCCTGATCGGGCGCACTCTGACGCTTTAATGGCGGATCAAGCATTCTACCACTTCGAAAATGGCACGTTTTTAGAATTGATTTCTCCAACCGAGGCGGCCTCGCCCTTGACGGGGTCACTGAACAAACTCGGCGATGGCGTCCACACGGTGGCCTTTGCGGTTGACGATCCAAAAGCCATGGCGGCGTCATTGTCGGCATCCGGGGTGCGCACGATTGGTGGCGCCTTTGTGCATCCTGCTGAGGCCAATGGCCTGCTGGTGCAATTAAGTCCCGCGTCTTAAGTCAGAAGGTGATGTTGAGCTGCGCGAACAAAGGAGTGCCCAGTCGTGAAAGAAGCATTAGTACAATTCCGAGCCGAAACCCGCGCTTGGTTAGCTGAGAACTGCCCGCAGGGCGCGCGGGGTCCGGGTGAGACCCATAGCGGCAGCACCAAGGTGACCTTCAAGCCCGATACCCAGCGGTGGTTGGCAGTGATGGCTGAGCGCGGCTGGACGGTGCCTCAGTGGCCGAAAGAATACGGGGGCGCTGGTTTAAGCTTGGCCGAAACGCAAGTTTTGTACGAAGAGATGCAAGCGATTGATGCTCGGCCACCGCTTGTCAACATGGGTACCCGAATGCTGGGGCCGACGTTGTTGGAGCATGGCACCGAGGATCAAAAGCTCCGGCACTTGACCTTGATTGCCAAAGGCGGCGCGGCCTGGTGTCAGGGTTACAGCGAGCCGGGCGCGGGCTCTGATTTAGCGGCGCTTAATACCAAAGCGGTTTTACAGGGTGATCATTTCCAAATTGATGGCCAAAAAATCTGGACCTCGGGCGCGCATTATTCTGACTACGGTATTATTGTTGTGCGCACAGACCCTAACGTTGCTAAGCACAAAGGGATCAGTTTTGTTTTGCTGCCGATGGACCAACCTGGGATAACGGTGAAGCCCATCCAGCTCATCTCAGGGAGCTCGCCCTTTTGTGAAACGTTTTTAGACGGTGCCTTGGCCGAAAAACGAGACCTGGTTGGAACCCTCAATGACGGCTGGGGGATTGGTAAGCGCCTACTTCAACACGAACGCTCGGGCCAGGGCGGCCTAGGCCCATCAGCCGGTCGATCCCGGCCCGTCGGCGTGACCGTTGATCTTGATCTGGTGGATCTTCTGGGCCGGTACGTGAGTGATCCCGTGCAGCAAGCGAGTCAGCGGAACGAGGTCATTCAATGGCAAATGCGCAGCCGCGCGTTTGTGCTAACCCAGCGCAGAATGGGCGAAGAGGCTCGGGGCGGGGCGGCACCCGGCGCGGCGACCTCGATGTTTAAACTGTACGGCGCATCCTTGGCGCAAGACCAACAGTCGCTCACGGCCGATTTGATGGGCAGTCAGGGCATGGGTTGGGAAGACGCAGGCTTTCTGCCGGAGGAATTAGGCGCCACGCGATCTTGGCTCGCCAGTCGAGCGGTTACGATCTACGGCGGGACCAATGAAGTGCAAGCCAACATCATCGCGAAACGGGTGTTGGGTTTGCCGGACTAAGGGTCTTCGCGTGAAGATTGCTTTGCTTGAGCTGGCCATTGTGCGAATGAGGCGCTGGCCCACGGCTTCAGTCGGGGGCAAGAAACCCTTGAGGGGTAGATTCGCGGTGGTCCTGTTGGCGCTGATCTGGGTTTTACCGAGGCGATAGCGCGCAGGATGCTGGGTACGCGAGCTCGCATTCAAAGGTACGACTGCGACCACTTTGGGTTCAATGGCCGAGTTACTCGGGACAATCGGCTTAACCGAGAATCGATGCAGCGATGGGGTAACGGACATCGGCGGCGGCCGAGTTGAAGGGCTTTAGGCCGCGGCAATGTGATGGCCTCGGCTCGGGGTATGACCTGCGACGTTGCTGATGGCGCTTTGGGTTCGGCCCCGGCGTTTGGATTCCGGGCGGGTCGGAGTGCCGTAAGCAGCCGAGATTAAAAAAATTCTGAGCGTCGATTTTCAGTCAAGCCAGACTGCTGGTACACTTCGCTCTCGAACGGTAAAGAGCATTTTCCAATGCCAGTCCAATTTGTCGCATCCTGTGAATTGCCAACCCAATTTGGCAAGTTTGTCATGCACGGTTTTGAGGATCCCGATACGGGCCAAGAACATGTTGCCCTCACCTTCGGTTCCGTTGCGAATCAGGCAGGCGTGCTGTGCCGCGTGCACTCCGAATGCCTAACGGGCGATTGCTTGTTCAGCATGCGCTGCGATTGTGGGCCTCAACTTCAAGGAGCAATGAGTGCCGCATGAAGGCGCTGGGGTTTTACTGTATTTAAATCAAGAGGGCCGCGGCATTGGTTTGATCAATAAAATCCGCGCTTATCAACTTCAAGATGCCGGGGCCGACACAGTCGAGGCCAACGAGCGCTTAGGGTTTGATGCAGACCTGCGCGATTACACGATGTGCCGCAATATGTTTGCGCACCTTCAGGTGGGCTCTGTTCGGTTGATGACCAATAACCCGGTTAAGGTCAACGCGTTAACCAAATTGGGTATTGAGGTTCAGGATCGAATGCCGATTGAAACCGGCCATAACGACCATAACGACCGTTACCTTAAGACGAAAGCGGGTAAGTTAGGGCACCTTCTGAGCCAATCAACACTCAGCTAGTTGCCGAACGCCGTTTGATGAGCGTTGATGCTGTGCAGGACACTGGCGGCGTCTAGGCCACTGGCTTTGATCATCTGTGAGGGCTTTTCGGGTTGGATAAATTCGTCCGGAATGCCCAGGTTTAAAAGTAATCCGCGATAGCCCGCTTTGGCTAAATGCTCATTGACGGCAGAACCCGCGCCACCCTGAACGGCATTTTCTTCGAGGGTTACGATAAAGCCGTGCTCGCGCGCAAGCTGTGTGATCAGGGCTTCATCGAGCGGTTTCACAAACCGCATATCCACAACCGTTGCGCCTAACGGTTCTGCCACCTCAAGGCCGGTTTGCAGCATGCTGCCAAAAGCGAGTATGGCGATCTCTTGACCTGACCGACGCACCTCGCCGCGGCCCAATTCGATTTGCACGGGCGCCTCAGTTCCTGCGCCGGTGATTTCGCCGCGTGGGTAACGAACACAGGCTGGGCCAGGGTGCTCATATCCAAATTCGAGCATGGCCTTCAGCTCGCTTTCATCGGAGGGTGCCATGACGACAACATTGGGGATACACCTTAAGAAGCCGTAGTCGAATACCCCAGAATGGGTCGGTCCATCCTCGAGTAGGCCCGCGCGATCAATTGCAAACAGCACATCCAAGTTCTGAATGGCAATGTCATGGATCAGTTGATCATAAGCGCGTTGTAGGAAGGTCGAATAGATCGCGACCACGGGTTTCATGCCTTGGCACGCGAGTCCCGCGGCAAGGGTTACGGCATGTTGCTCGGCGATGGCGACATCAAAGTAACGATCTGCAAAGCGCTCCGAAAACGCGACTAAATCAGAACCCTCGCGCATGGCCGGCGTGATGGCCATAAGGTTTGTGTCAGTGGCGGCTTTATCGCAGATCCATTGTCCAAAGATATTGGCGTAACTGGGACGCTTGTCATTGCGCCCTATCGGGTTGGTTTCAATTTTTGACATTGAATGCGTGCCGATGGGCGAGGCCTCGGCTGGTTCAAAGCCCTTACCTTTTTGGGTCACGAGATGAAGAAATTGCGGACCTTTTTGGTCTTTGATATTGGTTAAAGCGGTGATTAACGCCTTTAAATCATGACCATCGATTGGGCCGATGTAGTTCAAGCCTAATTCATCAAAAAGCGTGCCGGGCACGACCATGCCTTTCATGTGCTCCTCGGTTTTTCGAGCAAAGTTTTGCGCCGACGGCAGGTGGCTTAAAATCTTCTTACCGCCTTGGCGAACATTCAAATAAAACCGGCTTGAGAGAATGCGCGCAAAATAACTGGCGAGCCCGCCAACGTTTTCCGAGATGGACATGGCGTTGTCGTTGAGGATAACCAGCATGTCGGCATCAACCGAGCCTGCATGATTCAGTGCTTCAAAGGCCATGCCCGCGGTCATGGCGCCGTCTCCGATCACGGCAACGGTTTTAGAAGTGGTGCCCCGCGCTTTTTTAGCCAGCGCCATTCCCAATGCGGCACTGATAGAGGTCGAAGAGTGCCCCACGCCAAAAGTGTCATAGGGGCTCTCATCTCTTGAAGGAAAGGGTGCGATCCCCTCTTTGGTTCTTAAGGTGGCCATCTGCTCTCGGCGACCCGTTAAGATCTTGTGCGGGTAGGTCTGATGACCCACATCCCAGACTAAGTGGTCGTCCGGGGTGTCGAAGCAATAATGCAGGGCCACGGTTAATTCAATGACGCCGAGGCCTGCGCCAAGGTGCCCGCCGGTTTGTCCAACGCTATACAGGAGAAAGTGCCGGAGGTCATCGACGAGCTGATCTAACTCATTCAGGCTCAGCCGCCTTAAGTCGCTGGGCGCGTTTATGGTATCAAGCAGAGGGGTGTTGGGCCGCTCGGTTGGGATGGTGTAGAACATAGGGCTATTTGATGAGATGGATGGCCGAAGTTTACACGAAAGCGATCAGAATTTTTCTCGGGATTAATATTTTCTTTCGGCCATGTAGTGCACCAGCGCCAACAGATTGTCTGTTTCGAGTTGCGATTGCTTTAAAAGGCTCAGCACAGTCGCAATCAGATCAGCGAGATGTTCTTGAGCGGCTTCAAGGCCTAATAACGAAACGAACGTCGATTTGGCTTGGGCTCGATCTGAGCCTTGTTGCTTGCCAAGGGTTTCAGTACTACTGGTTTCATCGAGGATGTCGTCTTGCACCTGAAAGGCCAAACCGAGTTTTGCGCCAAAGTGTCGCAGGGCGCCTTCACGGTTGGATTGATTGCCGTCGATCATCGCGCCGCTGGCCGCTGAGAATTCAATGAGGGCGCCGGTCTTGAGCGCGTGCATCTCGGTGAGATCGGACAGGTTGAGCGCCTGGTGTTCACCCGTCATGTCCCGGACTTGGCCACCCACCATGCCATTGATGCCGGAGGCACCGCTGAGTGCTTGAATGAGCCGAAGTCTTGCCTCGGGATTAAGACGGGTATCCTCTGCCAGTGTCTGAAAGGCCAGAGCCTGTAGTGCGTCCCCTGCCAGGATCGCTAAGGCGTCTCCAAATTCGATGTGGGTGCTGGGTTTTCCCCGCCGTAAGGGGTCATCATCCATTGCGGGTAAGTCATCATGGATTAATGAGTAGCCGTGGATGAGTTCAACGGCAATTGCGGTGCTGTCGGCTTGATCTAAGTTCAGTCCGAGTGCCTCGGCACTCAGATAGACAAGCGCTGCCCGTAATCGTTTACCGCCGCCAAGACAGGCATAAGCCATGGCGTCGCTGAGCGGTTTGGGTTGGTCAAACGCGTTGAGTCGTTGTGCAAGCTTTACTTCGATTCGATTTTGAAAAGGCGCCAGAAACTCAGCCGTCATCAGAAGGCTCGAAAGGTTGTGCTGCAACGCCGGCACTGGTTGTGACCAGCAGGGCAACCTTTTGTTCGGCCTCGGTCAATGCTTTTTGGCAAGCTCGTGTCAACTCGATCCCTTCCTGGAACGCGTTTAAAGATTCTTCAAGGGAGAGTTCGCCCGCTTCCATTGTCTCGACAAGGGTTTCGAGTTTTTTTAAGGACGCTTCGAACGGAAAGGCTTTAGCTTGAGGCATAACGGCGCTGTAATCATCTTTTGGTGCACCTTACTGCTGTGCTTGCGACAGGTCAATCAACCTGCTCGAGCTTTTTGTTTGGGTCATACCCTGGGCGGTCGATCACCGAATGATCCCTGCTGGTCATTGGGGTTGTTGAAGCGCTGCACGGCCCGTCGGATGCTGATTTCGCTTGGGCCCAGTGCCGGGTAGGACGGTTCAGCGGCCCAACTGCGCGTCTTTAAAGGATTGAGCGGCGCGCCCCAGACGCTTTGAGGTTCTTTTGCCCTTGCTGGGCACGAGGGCGTGATCAAGGCTCAGGGAGCGCCTGATTTGGTGCGTGTAAGGCGAGGGTGTACCCGAGGCTGAAAGCGCCACTGGATAATCGGTAAGGTGGGAGGGTGTCAGGGCCACAACTGGCGCCACCAACGCCGCGCTGCATCACATCCAGGCTCAGCCAGATGTGGTCATCGGCAGCAACCTCATAGGTATGAAAGGCCTTCAAGAGTGATTCCTTTGGGTAATGGCTGGCGGACGCTTCAAAGAGCTGATCCCCCGTCACCCTGATCCCGAGATGACGATCGTTATGCAGCGCAAGCCATCGCACGTCGGTCAGGTTGCCATGGTCCTGGGGTAAAATATAAGGCACATACTGTGCGCTCACGGAGCTTTGGTGCACCATTAAGCGACCGGACTGTTTTCGATCGCGATAGGTTTCATGAGGACCACGGCCATACCAAGACAAGTGTTCGAAGCCGGGATTGAGGCGATACCGAACCCCAATTCGCGGCAAATCGTCTAACGCCTTGGGCACCTGAAACTGATGCGAGGCGCACAAAGCGCCATCGGGCTTTAGATGGTATTGGGTTTTACAGCGGATCTGCCCGGCTTGGGTGATGACCCGGGTGACATGGCTCACGACCACACCGTTGCGGTCTTGCTGGGTAATCAAAAGGGGGTCTGTTACCTGTTCGGCATCAAACAGGCCTTGTGCGCGCCATCGGTCCAAGGCTTTATTTTGCTCGCCAGTCCAACCCTTGATGCCATCGTTATCGATCGGCGCCCGCCAGAGGTTGATCGACATGGGCCCGTTTAAGATGGCCTCCCCGTTCAAGCGAACTTCGGTTAAACCGCGCGCATCAAAACAAAGGACCGAGTCCTTGGCCTGCAACTGAATGCGGTCACCTTGGGTATGAACCTCAGGCGTTGTGAGCTTGGACTTGGCCCGCCGGGTTTTGCCGGCGGCGGCCTGAATGGTTTTTAAGGTAATCTGGTCCCAAGCGAGAATATGCCCAGCATCGCACCAAGATTGGGACTGTTTCAGTGCGAATTCAAACAGCACGCTGTGCTCGCCTGGCAATCGCGCGCAGGCTTTGGGCGTTGCAACGGTTAATTCTGCTTCGGTCAGGGGTAATATTTTAGGTAGTTTCAGCACCCGGGTGTTTTGAATGATGCCGTCCACCAAGTAATGACAGGTGACGGCAAACCCTGCAAGGTCGGTGAAGTCTTGTTTATTGGTAATCAGGAACCGATCCCCACGGCGTCTGCGCACTTGGATCGGTTGAATCACCTTCTTAAACTCTATTAAAGAGCTGTGCGGGGTTCGGTCTGGCCAACAGAGTCCGTCGCAAACAAAGTTTAGATCGTGAATATCTTCCCCAAAATCACCACCATAGGCCCAGTAAGGGATGCCGTTGGCAGTGGCTTGGATCCCGTGATCGATCCACTCCCAAATGAACCCGCCTTGCAACCCGTTATAGGTTTCAACCGCATCCCAATATTCCGTCAGGTTGCCACAACTGTTGCCCATCGCGTGGGCAAACTCACACATGATGACCGGTCTTGGGTCATCGCTAGTGGTTGCGTGTTCGATCAAATCTGCAACCGACGGATACATGGGACAGACCAGGTCCGAGCCTTCGGCATTGGCATCCCAGTCGCGGTTGACGCCTTGCTCGCAGATGGCGTTTTCATTGTGGATCGGTCGGCCTGGATCAAATGCGCGAATCCAAGCCGCCATTGCGATCTGGTTGGGCCCATAGCCGGTTTCGTTACCCAGGCTCCAGGAAAAAATGCAGGCATGGTTTTTATCACGCTCGACCATCCGGGTTGCTCGAGACAAGAAAGCGGGTGCCCAATGGCTGTCTTTTCCGAGTTGTGCGTAATGGTGGTGGGCTTCGAGGTTGGCTTCATCAATGACATACAAGCCGTATTCATCGCACAGTTCTAAAAATCGAGATTGGTTCGGGTAATGGCTGGTCCGAACTGCGTTGATGTTGTGCTGTTTCATCACCGTGAGGTCTTGTCGCATCAGTGCCTCGGAGATCACTTTGCCCGTTCTTTCGCAGTGGTCGTGGCGATTAACGCCCCGAATCAGCACGGCTTGACCGTTGATCAGGAGCTGCCGATCTTTGATCTCGATGTGCCGAAAACCGATCTTTAACCGAGCGCATTCGAGTATTCGGCCTTTTGGGTCCTGAAGCGTGATCTCTAAATCGTAGAGATGGGGGCGCTCACTCGACCAGGCTCGGACCTTTTTGAGGGACTTTGATAGCTGGATGACCGCACCCTTGCCAGTGACCGGATAGTATTGGCGGCGCTCGATTTGACCCGATAGCCCTGGGGTTAAGTCCCTTGTTTGACCTGCTGGGCACAGGGCCACGGTGACGCGATGCCCGAGGGCCCCACGTCCGATCGCCGATAGCGAGATACTGAGATCCAGCCGGGCGCTATGATTTACTGGGTCGAAGATCGGCTTGGCATGAATATCCTTGAGGTTGACCCAGGGCCGCCGGGATAACCGAATGGGACGATGGACGCCCGCATGCCACCACTGATCTTGATCTTCGATATAACTTGCGTCGCTGAATCTTAAAACCATTAAGGCAATCAGGTTTTCGCCGGGCACCAAGAACGGTGTTAAATCGAATTCTGCTGGCAGTCGCGAATCTTTGTTAAAGCCGATGGTGTGACCATTGCAATAAACGTAGCAGCAATTTTCCACGCCTTCGAGCACGAGCACGGACTGCAAGCTGGTACTGGATTGATGATTGAGGGTGAACCGATACAGTCCGGTTGGATTTTGGTCAGGAACCCGCGGTGGTTCGTGCCGAAAGGGCATTCTGACGTTGGTGTAAATGGGCTGATCAATCTCGTCAGGGTCCATGGTCCACAGCGCAGGCAGCGTCACAACCTTAAAGTTGTGATCATCAAAAGCGGGTTGTTCCCAGCCGGTTGGCGCTTGGTCTGGATGCGGAACACGTAAAAATCGCCACCCTTCAGACAGTTCTTGGTCCCGCGTCGATTTGTTGGCTTTGCTTTGTGCCGCGCTGGCAAATCGGTGGAAGTGGGCGGCCGCAGGCAGACGCCCAAAGGCCAAGGTTTCTGGATTTTCCCAATGTGGATTAGCCAATCCTATCTCCAAATGTCGCGATCGAAAACAATGAGTTTAATCGAGATCGCGATAGCGTGGGACGTTGAATAGAATCACCACCATGATGATCAAGCCAATGGCAGACAGGCCAACCGCCCATTGCGGGCCGTAAAACTCGGCCAGCAAACTGATGGGGTAGATGCTCACCGATAAAAGCGCCATCTCCAGCATATAAATACTCATCACCCGGCCGCGAAATTCGTCATCTACATAGGATTGGATGAGCACATTGCTCAGAGACATTCG